>PFSC01000012.1 GCA_002788865.1 Candidatus Roizmanbacteria bacterium CG_4_9_14_0_2_um_filter_39_13 | reverse complement strand
ACCCCGATGCCAAGGAAGAGACCAAATCCTTCCCTGCTCGCGCCGCAATCATGGTATTCACCGCTCCTGAAACATAGGGACCATGATCTACTAAGAGTTTCAGTATCAGGTCAATAAACTCTGCGGTATCTGAAGATCTCAACTGCCTTCCCAGAAGCATCGAACCCACCATATGTCCATATGATCTTTCTGAAGCCGCAGATAATAATTCCTCTCCCACAATTTCAACCGATCCACCTACATCTCTTGATATGGAGTTCATAAACAATGCTGAAGAACGTGATTGAATTTTAGATAAAGCTTTTTGAACATCCCTCCCCTCACTCCGTTTGGGACTCCCTTCATAAGGGAGATTCTTAATCGATCCCCCTTCGGGAAGGGGGTACCCGTCAGGGTGGGGGATGTTCACCTTAGTTACTATCTTTTTCACAAGTTCGATAAACTCTGTAAATGAGTTTGTTGCTAAAACACCAACATCTTGAAGCGCTTTTGTCTTTGCCTGGGCAGTCTCCGCTCCCCGACTTGCCATTGCCTTTGCATGTCCAAACTGAGGAGGCGTCTCAAACATTTCTGATATAGTCCCGCCAATATATGCAATAATTTTTTTTGTAATCTTCTTTTCTTTAATCAACTCTACTAAGTCGTATTCATCGTACCCCCCAAGCTCACCAAAATACACAATAGACTTCGTGTTTGAATCTTGCTCTGCTGCAAGAAATGCTTCAACGGGAGAAAGTATTGGAAAGCGATCTCCACCAAAAGACAATGAGAATGATATTCTCTTATGGAGCCTTGTAACAAGCTGTATAAGCTCATTTGTCATGCCGCCAGATGATGAAAATACTGCCACATTCCCTGGTTCAAACAGATGTGAATCAATAAGTTGATCCGCCTGAGTACCGCCAATTGCCCCCAGTTTCAGATGTCCCGGAACCATCAGACCAACGGTCGCCGGACCAATAACAAATCTTCTGCCTGTCATCCCGGACTTGATCCGGGATCCAGTTTTTATTTTTGAATATATCTCTAGTGCGTGTTTTTCTGGAACATTCTCTGCAAAAACTGCGCCGCCAGCGATATGAGGGAGAGTGTTCAGGATATCTACAGTGGAGGAGAGTGTTCGTCGTCCTGAGGTCAAGTTGAGAAACAAGGTAATAGATCGCTTGATATGACGGGGCAGTTTCGCAACCTCTTGATACACAGGAATCAACACCTCATCATCTCCCCAAAAGAGTCGAACATATTTTTTTCCCGTCGCAATGATTGCAACAAGGTCTGGCGTGTCTTTTCCACATAAGAAATCAAAATCCAACATGGATTGTAAAATCCTCGGATGATTTCCCAGCGAGACAATTGAGTGATTTGTTTTGCGAATTTTTTTTATATCGATCATAATACTTTCACAACTTTCCTGACAATTTCATAGAGTGGAAGCTCTGGTCCTGCAACATATCCATACATACTATTGGTTTGCAGCCACGTTTCCATCATAGCAAGTCCTTCTTTCTGCATTGGTCCACCACGACGTACATATATTATGACATCATTCTTTCCAAGCTCTTTTTTATTTTCTTCCAGTGCTTTAATGATTCCTTGAAAGGTGATCCGAACATCGGTAAAGTTTGCAACACCTCCCCCAATGAGAAGTATTTTTTTCTTCGACTTGCTTTTAAACAATGCCTTCAATACTTCTTTTGTATACAGATACGTTTCCTCCGCGTTTGGATTTCCCGAATATTCTCCGTAATTTCCAAGGTCTTTTCCATGACCTAAATTATAAAACTCGTCAGCCAGCGTAATACTTGCTCCTCCTCCTGAAAGAAGTACCCACACTGAGCCATTTTGATTCAGCAGTGTAAATGATAAAGCTGCCTGACTGTTGTCATTGAGCATCTTTATGGACTTCTCTTCGGGGGATTTTTGCTGATCTTGAACAACATCTTGCTCCATCCACCCATCTCGCACAAAATATCTCGCAGTACTGTCGACTTCAACGGCAAGGTCTAAGATAAACATCCCTCCCCCTTTCAGGGTACTCCCTTCAAAAGGGAGATCTTTTATAGTTCCCCCTTCAGGAAGGGGGTGGCTAGAGGCTGGGGGATGTTTCACCACTAGTGGATTTATTTCGCAAAATGAAACAAAATATTTTTCACAGTAATCAAGGAGTGAATTGATGAAGGACTCATCAACACTGAGAGCTTGCGCAATCTGTTTAATCAGTACTCTATCCTCCTCATTCTGCTTCGATTTAATTTGATTATAGCCTATTACAACAGTATTAATCTTCTTTTTCATGCTTTCAATGTCTATTCCACCCACGGTCGCATATCGGACCAAGAAACCCTCACGGGTGCGCTCAATAGACACATATCGTTCAGCATCCTGTTTATATGACACCATGTGCTCAATAAGAAAACTGGAATAGCCTTTCCTGACAAGCTTTTTTATTGATTCTGTGAGAGATGCGCGCTTCACATTGAGTTCGATTAATCCCTTTTTCATTCTTCCTTTAACACCCTGATCGACCTTGACGACATACATTTCTTTCTCTGGTAGTTTTGAGAGGGGAGTGGAAAAGGTACGTTTTCCGTTTGAGTCAATTAAAACCGCTACGCCATGGTACTTTTTATTTAAATCGCGGTAGAGAAGTTGTTTTGATTTGTGTTCGGTTAGTTTGACTCGTGACATGGAAATAAAAGTGTGTAATGTAAATAGAGCTTGGCGAAGATATCTTTTTCCGAAACAATGTCGTGGGCCCCTTTGGGTGACGACGTGAGGAAAAATGGTATCGAGCCAACTAATACTATTCAAATAAATAAGTCGAGCATAACCTCGACTTCAGTATGGTAGTCTCCAAATGAGAAAAAATCATTCGCTCGCTTAAATAACTGTATTTAGACTGCTGTAACAGCATAAAATTGATGGTGTGTGACCAAATAGAAAGTTTTTAGGTGGAGAAGCGATCCTACTCTTTTTTTCAAGCACTCTCCCTCACGAGCCTCTCTTCAAATTTGCTACAACCACTCCCCTATTTTTAAATTAAAAAAATAAACCTTCACTTTTATATCTTCCAAAGAGAATTAATAATGAAGAAAAACATGGCAAACGGTCATTATATATTTAAGCTCAAAAAACTGAAAAATTTACATTTAACGACGTAAAATGTTATTATTTTCATTGAAAATTTAAAATTGGCAATTGAAAATTTGAATATATAGATTGTCATACCAATCCAATCTATATATTCATGTCCTCTCCTCTACCGCACTCTTTAATGCGGGGGAGAGCGCCTCTTGTAAAACAAAAGTCATCACTATATCATCCACATTCCAAGGAGTCTCAAATTCTTGAGCACTGCTCCGATATCGCCCCACCCCACAGCGCCATCACCATCAAAATCAAGGGGAATCATCGGTTCAAATACAACCTCATTCTCCCCCTTCTTAAAATCAGCATAGGTCTGGCGTGGGAGATACTGTTTTTTGAGAAGAACTACGCGGTACTTTTGACCAAGTGCAATATTATCAACTTTCTCTATGGAACCTTGTCCATCAACGACTTGAAGACCACCTTTCCTAAATACAAGCTCTTCGTGTTGATTATATATTTGAAGTTCAAAATCGCTGTCAGTGGCGGTTCGCTTTGGGAATAGGGAAATTTTGTATAAAAGCGAAGGAAGCGACACTACTTCATAATCCCAATGACTGCTGCTTATGACCATATCTTCATTTCGATAGAGCACAATGCGTGAATTAAACGTACCCAGTACATCAAGAGTAGAAAAATATATATCAATGGTTCTTGTTTCAAATGGCTTGATTTCACCAAATGATGAGATCAGATACTGCGAAGGCTCGACATTTTCAAGCATAAATCCATACCCATTCTCACGACTCCAGATCGCTTGACCATTGTTTGTCACATCTACCCGCAGATGGTAGGTCGACTGCTCAACAATATCGTGCGGAAAATCAGTCATGTCAAATGACCCATCCTGACGTATTTCAGGGTTTCCGTCCCGTTTCTCCATGTCCCGAACCATTTCATATTCAGGATATACTCCTCCATTTCCCTCTTTTACCCAGGAAAACTTGAGGAATGGCTCGCCCTGATAATTGAGCACAAATGGCGTCACCGCAATCACTCGTTCATCGGGAATCCATACATTTTGAAATACATATTGAAAGTTCTCTGCAATCTGCGTGCGTGAAAGCACGTCACCATTCCACCCCGTTTCAGTGATAAATACCGGGAGCGCTTTGATCCCCAAGGAAGATAATAGTGAGAGCTCCCATTCATATGTTTTAACGGTCCCTCGTCCACTGCTATGTGGTGATCCGGCAAAATTTGGATTTGGATATGAATGAGATGACAGGCCGTCAAACAGTTCATTAAAATCATCAACGCCGATCTCTCCCACTACCTCTTCCAAAAAGACCTTCTCGTACATATACCGTGGTCTGCTTTGTGGAGCAGATGCATCCATCCCTCCCATCATCACAAAAAAATCATCATCAGCTTCTTTAAGTTTCCGCGCAAATGCTTCATTCACCCGAGCAAAAGATTTCGGATCAACTTCACCTCCCCATTCAGATGCATGGTTTGGCTCATTGAACAAAATAATGTAACGATTTTTGACCACCCAATGCAAACTGTTCAAAAAAGCTACCCACTCATCTGCATCTCCCTCTTCTGGGCGCTTCCAATTTTCACCCTCAGGAGATGTTGCAAGCCGAATGATTGGTACCAGGCCCCGATCTCGCAGTTTATCAAAGATGGGTTGCCATTTGTCTCTATTTTTATCATCTTCATGGATCACCAAAGTGATATATCCCCACTGTCCATCCGCTCCATTAACAAGAATGTCTGCACGATCAATATCTTCGTCCTGAGGTTGAGCAAGATGAATACCAAATTTGTTTATCGAGTGATTAGCGGCGAGAACAGGCTTCATCTGAAGAAAAAAGATCATAAAAATAATCATGACCCCGTATTTTGCGATTTTAGGCACTTGTGAAGACATAGAGCTATAATAATACACTTATTTCTGATAGAAGGAATGATTATCTTCTCTTTTAAACTCTTGGAAGAACAATTGAAGTTTGGTGTGAATACTTCCCTAAAGTATCTTTATAAGATTTTTCACATACTTCATCTGCTTCAAAGAAAATAATCTGAGCAATCCCCTCGCCAGCGTAGATTCGTGCAGGAAGCGGCGTGGTATTTGATATTTCAATAATAAGAGATCCTTCCCATTCCGGCTGAAGAGGTGTGACATTGACAATTATTCCACAGCGCGCATAGGTAGATTTGCCGATACATAGCCCCATAACGCTTCTCGGGATTTTAAAATACTCTTGACTTCGTGTCAATGCAAATGAATTGGGTGGAATAAGAATTTGTCCTTCTCCGCTAATATCAACAAATGATTTTTCATCAAATTCCTTCGGATCTACTACCGCTGAGTGGACGTTGGTAAAAATCTTAAACTCATCCGCTACTCTCAGATCGTATCCATATGATGAAAGGCCATATGATACGTGGCCATCTCTGACCTGCTCATCCTGAAAAGGATCGATCATATTGTGTTCTTTGACCATTCTTCTTATCCAATGGTCAGGCATAATTGACATATTATTATTCTAACCGATACTCCTTCTAAGGAGTGCAGCTTTTTCAATTAAATTTGTAATATCTTTTCCACTATTTAGACGTTCAAATATTTGTGAAGTAACTTTATTATGTTCAATTTGGTCCTCGGTAAGCACTGGTTCTTGACCAAGATAATCCTGGATACCCCGCACGTCAGCAAGCACTTCATCAAAGCCCGTAGTATTCTTTGCAAGCTTCTCAAGAACATCAAAGTTGGTATAAGAAATCGTGTGCAATAAATCTGAACGAAGATTTAAATATATACTTTGCAATAGGTCTAACAATTCTCGCATTTTATCTGTTTTTAACACCTGCAAACCACGTCCGGTACCAATAAGCTCTGGTGGTACTCCAAGTGAATATAGTGATGAAGTAAAAGTGATCGCTCGTGGTAATTTTACTTCACCCACTCCGCGTGAATATCCAAAGAGTCCAATATGTTGTACTCGCTCACGTCTTTTCGGAATTGATTTTGATACTTGATTGATAAGAGGTGCTATCTTCTCTATGGTCCCTCGATAGTACTTCGAAAAAAGCGTCATTATTTCTCGTAAATTTACTTCATCTTTATTAGAAATAAGACGTGTTTTCAAGGTTTTCAATTTTGTTTCAAGCTTTTGTATAGCCTCAATTACCTCATCTTTTGGAAAGTCATATCGGAAAGCACTCTGAATGGTAGTGGTTCGAATGCCTGCATATTCATTCATAAATTGATCTATTGTTCGTGGACTTATCCCTCCACGAAACGGAAGAGCCGCAGCTCCGATCATCGGATACATAAATATTTCATTTCTTTCTTCAAACTTCTTATATCTTGAAAGTGCGATTTTGATCGCAAGCACTGTGGGCACAATTCCGGCATTCAAGGCTGGATCAGATCGTGCGACATACGGGCGAATATACTCTGGCTTGAAGCCAAATCCTTTTTGATGTATATCAAGATATTCCTGCAAAATCTCATCTGAGTGAGAAATCGTATGAATATCTTCAAAAAGAGGGATCATTTCTATATGGTCAATATCTTCTTCACCGCGCTTAAGAAGTGGGTGACGAAGAGATGCAACCTGTCGAAAAGCATCTTGGACATCATACATTTCTTTTGCAGACTCTGTCATTGGAAGAATCACCTCAAACAATGGATTGTTCTTGAGCCCCAAATTCTTCGCTAGTCCTGATGCTGCGATGATTCCCATGAATGCTCTTCCCAATCGATACTCCGTCTCTACTTTTGGGTTTGGAAGTCGAAAGGTAATAAACTTATCTTTTCCAATTTTCTCTTTTTGAAAGTAGTCAAAGTACTCACCAAATATTCGCTCTAAAATTGCTTCATCCACAAGCTTTCCTTCCCAATCCCATTTATACTCAGTTGCTCCTAAATCTTTAAATGAAAGATATAGTTCTCGTGGTTCTTCTTGAGTGCTAATAAATGGCTTGAAATGCCAGTATGGAGTGTGTGCATGGTCAGGATGCTGTGTGACCATTGTGGCGGGTATTTTTCGTTTGGAAGACATAGAGTATATTGTACTACGAACCCGAATTTTCACCTGGCTTTTTTCCAAAAATTTCTACGTATAATTCTTCAAAGTCTTGAATCCCAAGAGTTGGGTCCCAAAAACGCTGTTTGAAGAGGTTTGAACTGCGCGCTACCCATTCGCTATATTTCGGTTCCGATATTACGCGAGGTGTCTGTAAAAGAAAAATTGGATTTACTTCGCTCTTACTCTTGGGCTTTGTCCACAACAATGCTCCAACTTGGCCTCTGAGGGCTAATCGCTCTTCGACAAATGCAGGGATCTTTTCTATTTGTTCGGACTGCTCAGAAGGGATGCCTAGTAAAGATATGCACTCATCATGATGATCTTTATAGTATTGCTGTAAGACAGTATTCATCTTACCAATTGCGTCTTTCCCTTGAGCACTATTGTATTTTTTACTCGTATCCAGAACGAAACGTTCAAACATCGTGTCTGGAAATATAGTGTTCATAGCATCTAAGTGAGCTGCTATAGACTTGGTACGAATTTCTTTCCAGCCCTCCTTCAGATCTCTTTCTGCACCTCTTATGCCATTAGTACCCCATTCATTTATCAGACCCCAAACCTCTTGATATCCATTTTCAGAAAACGGAGCTGCAGTTTTGTCGAAAAGAGCTAACTGTTTAAATTCCCCATCACACTCTACGTCTTTTGCTGTATTTAATATCAGTGCTTTTCCCATGGTTTGAGCCATTGAAAGTGACTCTTTATCAAGGCCTAACTCCTGAGAAAACATAGCAAGAAAGCCAGAAAAGATTTTTGCAGATAGTTTCTCTGCAAGGGCTACATCAGTATCAAAGTTTTGCGTATAGTAGCTTCTCATCTCATTTGTAACAACAACACCGTCGAATTGATTAGCCTGTGAGGTTTGTTTTATAAGCTCCCAATCAATACTATTTGCTACATTTCCCATATCGTGTAACATTGCGCTGGTGATAAATGTGGTCTCTACAACATGCATGAGATCTTTATCTGATAGTTTATTCGTAGAGTTTCGTGCTTGATTATATATACCTAGCGGATCACATTGGTCATTCGGGTACGTGAGTCCTTTTTGTTCAGTTGCATGTTTTACTGCATCGAGATATAGTTGCGTTACTCGACTTACATTTTCAACATGACCTTGTGAACCATCTGCTTCATGATAAGTATGGAATAGATATACTGGCTGCGTTGGATCCCTTCTGTATATATCTTGTATTTGACCAGTACAATGGTCGTAAATGCGTCCAGGTAAAGACAGAATGTCTTCTTTCGACAAAATCTCCGTGTTTGACCCATCTCCTTCGCCTACTTCTCCCATTTGTAAATATAAAATAGATAACAAAATAATGATACAATATTCTCCATGAGAACACTCTCACATCGTCTCCAACAACTTCCCATCTCCTCAATCCGCAAGCTCATACCCCTCTCAGATGCTGCAAAGAAAAATGGGGTCAAGATATACCATCTCAATATGGGACAGCCCGATGTAAAGACGCCCCAGGTGATGATCGATGCACTCCAAAAGTGGAATAAAAACCCGATCGCCTATGCTCCTTCTGGAGGAACGGCCGACTACCTTCAAGCGCTTGAAACATACTATCATGACCTTGGATTTTTGTTTGTCAATACTAAAAATATCTTGGGAACAATCGCTGGCTCAGAAGGAATTAATATGGCGATGTTTGCTGTGTGCGATCCTGGTGATGAAATACTTGTTTTTGAGCCGTTTTATAGCAGTTATAAAACCTCAGCACAGATGTGGGGAATCAATCTTGTTCCCATCGAAACATCCATTGAAACAGGATTTCATTTTCCCAGTCAGGAAAAAATTGAAACATTGATTACACCAAAAACAAAGGCAATTCTCTATTCAAATCCATGTAACCCCACCGGAACTGTATATACAAAAGAAGAAGTTCAGCTACTTATTGACATCGTAAAGAAGCATAATTTATTCCTCCTCTCAGATGAAGTGTACCGAGAATATACCTTTGTGGATCGACCTCACATATCTATTCTCAAATATATGCAGGAGATTCCACAACAAGCAGTACTCATCGACAGCTTGTCAAAACGATATAATCTTTGCGGTGCTCGACTGGGAAATCTTGTCACTTTGAATACAAGTATCTTCAGTGGAGCACTCAAATTTGCGATGAGCCGCCTCTCTGGAGGAATCGTCGATCAGTACATTGGCGCTCAACTTGTCCATGTTCCAAAATCATATACGCAAGACATGCAAAAGGAATATCAGTCACGTCGCGATATTATGTTTGAAGGACTATCAAAAATCCCCGGAGTGGTTGTGACCAAGCCAGAAGGAGCTTTCTATATCATGGCAGAGCTTCCCATCGACGATGCTGAGACATTTTCTATTTGGCTTCTTGAGAAATTTAGAGACAACAATGAGACCGTCATGCTTGCACCTGGGTATGGATTTTATGACGATCCTGAAAAAGGAAAAACACAAGTTCGAATTGCATATGTACTGGAAGAAAAATACCTTCGGAGGTCAGTTGAAATCTTAGAGATAGCCCTACAAAAATACAATAACTAACGCGATCCTTTCTTTGGAAGTTCTTGATTGTATATTACACAAAGCACTCCTTCTTTTACACAAATAGTGACTTTGTTTGAAACAATTACATTGCTGACTCCTCTTGTACTTGCAAAAAGAAGCGTCTCTTCGTGCAATTTGTACTTCAAACCTTCCGTCCGCACCCCAATAGCATCCTGCTTCATAGGTATAATCGACACCTCCTCACCAATTGCCCCATTGAACGTCAGCGATCGATCAACAAAATATATATCCGTCTTATTCTGAATAATCTTTATTATTAATTTACTTACTAATTTAGAAAAATAATGAATATTTGCAAGCATGTGATCAAACCTATCTCCATCAAATCCTGCGATAATTATTTCTTTTGCACCATTTTCAATCGCGTGCTCTACGGCAAGTTCTGAATCTGTCTCGTTTTTTTCAGGAGGATGTTTTATTATTTCCACACCTTTTTGGACTGCCCTATCAAGAATTTTTGCATCTATTGAATCCATATCTCCAATCAATATATTTGGTTCTATCCCAAGCTCAAACAGATGATTTGCTCCACCATCCACAGCATAAATTATTGTATTGGCATCAATGATTTTACCGATCTTATTTTTTGCAATACTTCTTCCATTTAGGATGATGAGCGCTTTCTTCATGAATGTAGTATATAAATTTATTGAGATGATGTGGGAGACTCAAAGACATATGGACTATCATTTTGCTCTAATTGTGATTGAGTTTCTTCAAATTTCTGAATGTATTCCGGCTTGTCTTTTTGAATCGTCGCCTGCTGGAGGAAATTTTCGAGAAAAATATTCTGATTTTTTGTCGCGATTTTCACATCAGAACTTGGGATTTCGATTGAATAATCTTCATACACAAAAACGACTTTTTGTTGCATCTTTCCATCGGAGATCAGAATTTGTTGGATTTGATCATTTTCTTCGTCTAAGTAGAACATTGTTGTCTGCTCGTTATCTTTTTTGAGCGTAAACACGTAGCATGTTTTTGCTCCACACACATCTTGGTGAGTGAATGACAAAGAGGTTTGTGGATTTGGATATCCGAAATGATATTCCCAAAAAATATTGCAGGGTCAAACGGGAGTTTTATTTCAAACTTCTCTACCAACTCAGATTGCTGCTTCCACCATTTTTTGTCGGTGTAATCGCGCAGATATACGGCATCCTTTGAATAAATCAGATGCATCGTCTCTTGTTCTTCTTCAATTTTGCGAAGCTCTTGAGAAGACCCATCGATCGCCCACTCTACCGAATAAATTGGGATTGTATCAAGAAATTCAGAATACGTTCCAGCTAGTTTAGTTGCCTCATCCACTTGAAGTTGACTCATCAAAGCACAGATGCGAATATCGTCTTCTTGGCAACGATTCACCCAAACTACTCTAAATGCCCAAATACCTGACATAACTATCAGCACTATCAATCCAATTATCATGACTTTTCCCATTTGAGGACTCATCTATTCACTATATCATAGGCACTGGTAACGAAACTTCGGGCTAGAATGGTACTTTAGACTATTCACGTCTTCTAAATCTTCAATTTACATATGTTTTCCCATATTTTGATAGGATAAAGCTATGATTGTGTGCCCGATATGTCACGAGAAGAGATGGAAACGTGATGGTATGATGAGGAAAGAGATTATGTACAAACGTGGAAAACGGGTAGGAAGAGTTCAGTTGTATCGGTGCTCGCAAGGTCATCAATTTCGCAAAGATAATCTTCCTTCATGGGATGATAGTTTTATCGAGTATGTTGTATTTGTATATTTGAAATGTCTCTCCCTCAATACAACAGTAGATATCATACGGGAAACATTTGAGATGGATATATTAAGCAAGGCAATCATACTGGAGTTTATAGCCTCTGTTGGTGATGCCTTACCTTCGATGGAAGAGATTGATGTTGCATTTGCACCGGTGCGATCAGGACATGTGGCATTTGATGGGGTATGGTTTAAGCTCAAAGGAGAACAGATTGTACTTCTTGTTGCTTTTGACCCCAAGACCATGGATGTGATTAATGCAGTATGGCGTGAAGAGGAGGATGCACGAGGATATGAGGAGCTTATCGCAAAAGTCACCGGACAGATAGGGATAGACAAGATAAGAGCAATCTATTCAGATGGAGATAATGGCTTTCTGAAGGCAAGATCAAAGATATTCACTCATATTCCCTATCAGGTATGTGTATTTCATAAAGAGCTACGAATGGGACAGATTGTTCCTGTTAAAAATATACACAGATCAAAGAGGATGACCGATCAAAAGAAACATGATATCAAAATATTTCAATTATTGTTTCGTGATGTGATCTATGCCACAGATAAAGAAAAATCCAGTCAAGCACTTGAGAGACTAAAACAATATGTCAAAAGTCAAAAAGAAATAGAGCCAAGATTTCAAAAGGCATACCGTTCACTTCTTACCAATTTCAAATATACCCTCACCCATTTCGACTACCCATATATGGAGAGAGATAATAATATGATAGAGAACTTTAACAGTGTATTTAAACCACGATTGAAACTAATGAAAGGGTTCAAAAAAGAAGCCAACATTGATCGCTACTTGAAATTATTCCTCCTGCAGTACCGACTTCATCCTTTGAAAGAATCAGGAATGAAAGAAAGGAATGGCAACTCTCCATTAGAACTCAGTGGTACCTATATACCTAAAAACTACAACTTCTTACGTCTCCTGCGAACTACGTTCAACATCTCCTACCAGCTTCCTCAGCCCGAGATTTGATTACCAGTGCCCTTTTTAGATTATATTTTTTAATAAAATTCATAAAGATCGCATAAGATAATCCATTTGGATGAATAATATTAATACTGTTTGAAATTTCTGAAAGCGCTTTGTTAGCTTGTATACTTGTCATTTTATGGGAAAAAGTTGAACGAGTAAGTACTCGATATGCTTCCAAAATGTTTTGGTGAGCTACTATTGCGGTCTTTATATGTTGTTGTAGAAATTTCTGAGCCCTCTCCATCTTAGGAGACTGCTTGTTGAGAGAGTAAATAAGAATATTGGTGTCAATCAGCATGGTATTTTTGGATCACAGTAGATATCATCTCGGGTGAGATTATCAAGTGGCACACCTAAATCAACAGAATGAAACACTATTTCCTTTGCTTTTCCTCGATCTTTTTCAAGTAGATAATGTCGCACGGCATCATTGATCAATTTTTGAAAAGTTGTCGCTCTTTCATGAGCAAGATCTTC
>PFSC01000028.1 GCA_002788865.1 Candidatus Roizmanbacteria bacterium CG_4_9_14_0_2_um_filter_39_13 | reverse complement strand
TGAGCTCCGTCGTAATATCAATCAATTCATCCTTTGAGTATTCAATAGCTTCTCCAAGAATTTTTAAAGAATTTACAAATCGCGACATATGATCGTGCAATCTAAAAATGGAGATATAGCTTTCTTTTTTATTGTAATATCCGCGAATGCCACCAAAAATACCGGTTCCATACTGCAAAGCATTTGTCTGAATATTGACCTGAGCCTTTTCAACAGGGACAACCTTTCCCTGAAAAAATGCATACGGCAATGCTTTTGTTTGTAAGTGTGACATATTTTGAAAATTAAATTTGTAATTTAAGCTATAAAAAAACCGCCTTTCGGCGGGGTGCTTATCTGGCATTCAAGCTCCTCGCCACGTCAAACATGGGTAATAAGGAGAACGAGAATGTAAGATGTGTGATTTTTCATATGATAGGAAGTATTATAATGGGAATTATTGAATATTGCAAAAGAAAATGTATAATATAATGTATGGAAAGGCTGTTTACTAACCCCGAATGGAATAAACTGGCAGATGAATCACGGTTGCATGAGCCAGGCGTTGTAGAAGACCAGATAAATCGAGTAATTGGAAGGATTAAACATCGTAGCGATAGATTGCAAAATTCAACTCTCTCTCTCTCTCTCTCTCTGAACTTGATCAAGCTCGTTTAGAGTTTGATTCATATGTAACCGACTTATCAGTCTTATTACAACAACCAGGAGTTTTAGAAACCTACGAAAATTTTCTCCAATATGAAGCTTATGCATCTAGAGGTAACCCTTTAGAAAACTTTTATTCATTCAGAAAACAATTCAACATATAAATTATTTCTTGGGTATACTCTCGCAAGCACATACGTAAGCATTGCTTCGGCATTTATCACTGACGAAGAAATACGAAAACAAGATTCTGTTATGATTGATATATGTCACATCAAACCTTCAAAAGCAGATCTGATGTTCCCATTCGCCTCACCTCAGAACGTCTTGCTCATATACTGGAAAACCATCAGGAAATGATGTCGTATGTATTTGAACTTGAGGTGATCATACGTGACCCAGACTACATTATTGAAGGTAAACAACAGGAAAGAATATCACTCAGGGAGTATAAAAACTACTATCTTGTGGTAATATATAAGGAAGATCAGAACACAAAAGACGGATTCATTATTACCGCATTCAAAACGACAAATATACAATATTACTCAAGAAAAAATATCCTATGGAAAAAAATATAATCAACACAATACAAAAATCGCTCCCCACACTTTTTACCGTAATAAAAAAACAGAAAAAAAACTATTTCTCTGTTGATTATGACAATGAAGCAGATGTCATGTATATTGCATTTGATGAGAACAAAAAAGCAGGCGATACCGAAGTATATTCTGATGATATCCTTGTAAGAAGAAGAGATAACGATCTTGTAGGGCTTACTGTCCTACATGCATCCTCTCTTCTAAAACACAACTAATCGATCATCTCCCTCGCCACCACATACGCAAGCATCGCCTTATTTGAATACTTCACTTACTTTTTTCCATGGCAGTACACTCCCTTCAGTCCGTTTTTGTATTTGGTCTCCTCCGTACACAACATAATTCTTTCCAATTCCTTCCTGAGTCATCCCGTCCCAATAACGAAGATTTTCAAAATAATCAGAAGAGACGGTTTTTCCTGCTTTTATCTCTACCGCAATACTATCGCCGCCTGCTTGCTTTGCCAGGTAATCTATCTCATGACCTGTTTTGTCCCGTAAATAAAAACCTACATCCGATCTTTGTGTGTTCATTTGATACTTTATAAACTCTGACACTATCATTGTCTCAAATAATGCCCCTTTCAGAGGATGTGTGATAATTTGCTGTGGAGACTCAATGCCCAGAAGTGAAGTAGCAAGACCAGCATCATAAAAATACAGCTTCGGAGATTTTGTGATCTGTTTATTAAAGTTTTTGTAGTATGGCTTCAACAGAAAAACAACAAAGCTGGTTTCAAGAACAGAAATCCAGGAACGGGCAGTGTTGTGGGTTATACCTGTATCATTGGCAAGCGCTGAGAGATTTAAAATCTGGCCCGTGCGACCTGCGCACAACTTCAAAAACTTGTGAAACTGACTCAAATCTGTCACTTCTTTGATACTGCGTACATCCCGCTCAAGATAGGTCTTAATATAGCTTCGATACCATATAGATGGCTCCAAACTTTCTATATCCCAAATCCGTGGATAAAGCCCTCGATAGATAAGATCTTCGTAGCGCACCGGAAATGTATCAAGGTGTTCTACCTCCTGCATAGTAAATGGAAGTAAATGCAGTATACCTGCCCGACCTGCAAGCGACTGGGAAATGTTATCAAGAAGTAAAAAATGCTGTGATCCCGAAAGAATATACTGACCTGTTTTTCTTTCTTCATCAGATTTTGTCTGAATATACGAAAAAAGCTCTGGAACATGCTGTACCTCATCAAATATGACAGGAGGTGAGTGAGTAGTCAAAAAACCCCTTGGATCTTCTCTGGCAAAGGAACGTGTATCAAGATCCTCCAGCGAAACGTACGGGATTTGACTAAAGATATCTTTTAAAAGTGTCGTTTTCCCTGCTTGCCGTGGTCCAGTGAGCGCTATGATCGGAAATGTGCCAAACTGCCTTTTGAGTGTATCTTCAATAGCACGATGAATGATCATATTTTTATTATATCGTTTCTATCTAAATTGTCAATTGAATTTACAATTTATCCACTATCTCCCCAGCCAACACATACGCCAGAATCGCCTCACTCACGACTCCTGCACGGGGTACCACACAAATATCCGATCTTTCAATGGTCGCATCGGCCGTTTTTTTTGTTTCAATATCAACGGTTTGAAGTGGCTTATAGAGTGTAGAAATCGGCTTATGATACGCGCGTACCACAATTGGCATTCCATTGGTGACCCCACCTTCGATGCCCCCTGCACGATTGGTTTTACGGAAATACATATCTTTGTCATTCCCGTGAAAACGGGAATCCATGGATCCCCGATCGGGGTCGGGGATGACA
>PFSC01000178.1 GCA_002788865.1 Candidatus Roizmanbacteria bacterium CG_4_9_14_0_2_um_filter_39_13 | reverse complement strand
AATCCCTCCAGAGGCGGGCAGGCAAGTTCGGGATGACACGAGATACCTCGACCCTTGGGTCGGAGTATCATTTCCCAAATTTCAATTTCCCAATGACCATTTTTATTCATTGGTATTTTGTGCTTGTTCATTATTTAGTAATTAGAAATTAGTTATTAAAAATTAAACTTATATTTTTTCAGTCACTTTATAGGTGATCTTTTTGCCAAATAATAACCTCGTGTGTGCGTCAAGCGCGGGAAGGGAAGAAAGAACCAGCGAAACAAGCGGAAGTAAATACCACTGGACGAGAAAAAGCGGAAGATTGACAAGTTTTGTTTTTTGATTGAGCTTGCTTCGAAGTTTGACATCGAGATAAATATATAAAATCAGCATAGCAGTCGCAAGTGTCAAAATGAATCCAGTCAGACGGGGAAGTATAAAGCCAAGAACGGTACGCTTGAAGGTAGGGTTTATGATCGGCGGGATCCAGCCACTGACCGTAAGTATAAAAAATGATGTTGGCCACAGAAGATGAGTTTCTACAAGATAGAAAAATCGTTTTGCTTTCACGCTCCATGGGATGTGACGGGCTATAAACATATTGTTCCAGAAATACGATATGTCTGTGACTCCCCACGCCCAACGTTTTTCTTGTTCGTAGCGATTTATGAAGGTCTTCATTGTCGTTCCCGAATATACAGCGTCTCCGTTCACGATCGTATACAATGGGAGCGTTCTCACCCGCTGCCCAAATTTGAAAAATGCTTGATAATAGACATGCCAATCCTCGGGAATGATATCCACATCCCAGTAGTCAATCTCTTTCAGAAGCCAAAGATTTGTTGAGTAGGTAGAAATATGGATGAGTTGATTTTTTTGAGACAAAAATGCCAAACGCAAAATTGACGATAAGGTAGCTTGTATACGTACAAAAAACGGAAGTTGCCAGAAATTGTTGTACAAAAGCACCGGTGCCCAGTAAAAATGAAAATCTTTTTCAGTATCTTTGAGAAACTCAAATGTGAGATACGAAAAGAAATTTTTTGGAAGCAAACTGTCTGCATCACATACAGTAATCAAAGTGTTTTTGAAATCATACCCACGATCGATGCAGTATTTCTCGACGATTCGTGCGGCAAATGTTTGGTTACTCGCTTTTCCGGGGACTTCACCCTCAATCAGTTCGTGATACGAACAGAGCACATCTTTGAAGTGAAAACCCCAACGGTCTCGGAGCTCTTTGGCTTTTGATATCGCCTCATCTTCACGTTTTTCAAATGCAAGTACAAGATGGATGGTCTCATATGGGTAATCGCTGTTTACCATGGCTTGAAGTGTATCGTGAATTTTATATATAGGTTCTTTGTAGTTGGGGATGATGACAAAATGTTGGATTCCAGGTGCTTCTTTGATGGTTTGGATATTTTTGTCAAACGCAACATTTTGAAATGATCTGATGAGGGAGTAGGATAAGGTAGCATAATATGCGGTAAGAATTGACTTGACGAGAAAGTATAGGTCAAATGCGATGATAAAATACGCGACAATTGCGGGATGAAATGGAGAAAGCCAAAGAGGGAGAAGGATGATAACCCAGGTGAAAAATGGGACAAGCATCTCGCCGAGTCTATGAAAATACTTTGATCTGACAATACGATCGAGCATATGTATATTATACAATACTCATTCTTGAATGTGCTTGCTCGATATCATTTTTCTAGTGTTATAAAGAAGCTCGCTCGATATCGCATTTTGTAAATCTCCCAGTGGGCGTGCTCTCCGCCAACTGGCGGAGAAGAATCCATGTATTTTCATTGTCAACGCATGGATGCTTCGGTTTCACCTCAGCATGACAATGTGTGTCGCCTAACGCAATTCGTATAGCGCAAACGTATACAATAGTACGTTACACGTTGCGCGCTACGTGCTCCACGTTATATGATAAACATATATGCTTTCTTTGATTCAAAAAGACGATGTTTGGCGATATCTTTCTGCGCCTCAACAAGATCTCATTCTTGAGGGAAAATTTCTGATAGATATTGTCAGGCCGCATAGATTTAAGGATTATTCGTTTATTGTGTTTCCCTATGCAAAAACCTATGAGGGGTACTTAAAACAATTGTTTTTGGATGTTGGATTCATTCGGCACGAAGATTATATTTCGGATCATTTTCGGGTCGGGAAATATCTTTCTCCTCACATGATGGGCAGGCTTGGAGACAAGTCGGTATATGCACAAATTCGCGAGCGAACCACTGACGACCTTGCACAATCAATATGGCATATTTGGAAAAAATGTAGAAACCAAGTCATTCATTACTATCCACACAACCTCAAACGTGTCACATACGACGAGGCCAGAGATATGATTGACGATATTCTTAATACTATGAGCAACGCATATAGAGAGCTGAAGAGATTAGAATATAGAATATAGAATATGGAATTTAGAATTTAGAAATTGATATTTGGTATTGGTACTTATGTCAAAGGGAATAACGACAGTTGAAGCAATAAAACTTCAAAAAGTTTTTGGAATGAATGTGATCCAAGATAGGCGTAAAATCTCGTGGATCAAGAAATTTATTGAACAAATTTCAAGCTTTCTCATCATTCTTCTTCTCATCGCTGCGGGGCTGTCATTTTTCATCGGTGAAACCATAGATGGCTCACTCATTTTGATAATCATTTTTATCAATGCAGGGTTTGGGATGTTTCAAGAATTCAAGGCAGACCAGGCGGTGGCTGCACTCAAACAACTTTCGGTAAGCTCTATCCGAGTGATTCGTGACGGAAAGGAACAGGAAATAGATAGTAAAAATCTCGTTCCAGGAGATTTGATTATCATTGAAGAAGGGGTAAAGATTCCTGCGGACACACGTATTGTAGAGTCTCACAATCTTGAAGTCAACGAATCTTCTTTGACTGGTGAATCATTCCCGGTCGTGAAAAATAAAGCCGATATGGTGTTTATGGGCACAATAGTCTCAAGGGGGAGAGCTCAGGCAATTGTGATGCAGATCGGAATGAAAACGAAGTTTGGCAAAATTGCAGAAAATTTAGCTACAGTTGGGCACGTTCAGACTCCGCTCCAAAAAAAACTTGCGCACCTCACAGAAGTTGTAGGTCTTGTAGGAATCATCATCTCTCTTGTAGTATTTGTACTTTCAGCATTGCAGGGGCAAGGTGCATTTCCATCATTTCTCCTTGCGATTTCGCTTGCAGTGGCTGTTGTCCCAGAGAGTCTTCCTGCGGCTATGACCGTCATTCTGTCCATTGGAGTCAAACATATGGCAAAGCGAAATGCCATTGTCCGCAAACTAGCCGCCATTGAAGCGATTGGAAATACGACACTTATCGCAACCGACAAAACCGGTACGCTCACAGAAAATAAAATGACTGTCAAAGAACTGTGGTTTGATGAACATGTTCATCAAACCAATTTGCGCGCGATAGGAAAAAGTGAAACAGAAAAGCTTCTTTTGATAAATGGCATCTTGTGTTCGACAGCATCACTTGTCGATACACATGGAGGAACAGAAGTACTTGGCGATCCCACAGAAGGAGCGCTCCTCATGATCGCTCGTGACAAAGAAATGAGCGATCGAGTTGTTCGCGGGGAATGGGAGCTTGTCGATGAGATATCATTTGACTCAATCCAAAAACGCATGAGTGTGCTCGTGAAACACATTGAACATGATGATAAAGAGCATGTTTTTTCAAAAGGTGCTCCAGAATCAATTCTGCATATTTCATCTCATATTTTGATTGACGGATCAATCGTAAAGCTAACGGATGACAGACGTGAAGAAATAAACGCAGTACTTGAAGAGTGGTCAAGGCATGGGCTTCGCGTACTTGCATTTGCCTATCAAGATGATGATCGGCATACACAAACGTTTCAATCTCTTCAGAAATCTCAACAACCAGAGTTTCATCAAGACAATTCTTTACAAAAAGAAGGGATGGTATTTCTTGGTATGGCAGCACTTCATGATCCTCCCCGAAAAGAAGTATTGGAAGCTCTTGAGCGTGCTGCTTCTGCAGGAATTAAAGTGGTGATGATCACCGGAGACAATGAAAAAACCTCCGAAAGTATCGGGGTGAGTATCGGGCTCATGAAAAAAGGCGATGCAATTATCACTGGCGACCAGATAGATTCGTATTCAGATGAAAAACTCCTTGAAGTACTTCCTCATACTAAAATATTCGCACGCACCACGCCGATACACAAGAGTCGAATCGTCTCGTTATTTCAAGCACTTGGAGAAGTCGTGACAGTGACTGGTGACGGAGTCAATGACGCAGTAGCTCTCAAACAAGCGGATGTCGGTGTTGCTATGGGGAAGGTGGGCACTGATGTCGCGAGGGAAGTTGCTGATATGGTCATACTTGATGATAATTTTGCAACCATAGTCAATGCGGTGGAGGAAGGGCGCAATATTGTTGTTCGTTTAAACAATTCGATAAAGTACCTTCTTACCGGGAATCTCACTGAAGGTTTGGTTCTTGTCATAGGACTTGTTCTCGGATTTCCACCGATTCTTATTCCCATACAGCTCTTGTATATAAATCTGATATCAGATGGAGTACCAGCTCTTGCAATGGGTTTTTCTCCAAAAAGCTCCCATGTGATGAGTCAGAAACCCGATCGCTCTCTTGTGATTCTCAAGAGAAATGACATCGGCTACATCGCACTCATTGGAATTGCTGCGTCTGCGATAGTTATTTTATCCTACACACTACTTTCTGGGACAAAAGGATACGTTGGTGGTGATCCACAGACTGTAGCGTTTACCGTGCTTGCGATCATACAAGCGTTCATATTTGTAGATATATGGGTATCTCGAAGGTCGGATCGCAAGCTCAGCCAGTTACTTTCACCAATCTTTCTTTTTACCGTTGCTGCTCCTATTCTCATTCAATTTACCATTATTCGATCGTCATTTCTCTCAAGTATTTTTCGGATACAAAGTCTCCAGATAGGAGAGTTCGTCATGTATGTGTTTGTTTCTGCATCAATTCTCGGGGTGATAGGTGTTGCGAGAAGAGTTAGGGGCGGATAATGTAATAAAATCCAATGTCATTCTGAGTAGGATCCGCCGAATGGTGGAGACCGAAGGATGACATCCATGATGTAAAGACAGGTTCTATTCTTGAAATTTGTCCACGATAGCTTTAAGGTCAGGTTCATTTTTAGATACATCAATATTCATGAGGATCACGACTTTATCCTTTAATACCTGTAAGATTGCTTGGTCAATAGGAAGTTGTATCTCGTTTCCTAAAAGAGTTCTTATTGTGACTTCTTTATCAATCATCGACATGAAATTACTGTGCTCAGGTAAAATATCAAGTTTTCCAAGTTCGTTCTCACAGCTTATCGAATGTACTTGATCATCAAAGATTCGTTCATCTGGAGTCAGTATGAGTAAGTGAATTGATTTATCAGACATAAGGAAAAAAATATCAAAGGCGGTTACGGTAATTTAATATCACTTAGCGATTGAATATAGAGGAACTCTTGAGGTAAATATATATCATAATCTCCCTTCAGAATTGCTTTGACATCATGTATGGTACTGCTCAGAGGTACGTACGTGCTTTTTTGAAGTTTTTCACCTGAAGCGGTGATGAATTTTTGAGTCATATAGTTTTTTATGATTTGAGATCGTTTGAACATGATGCGGTTTTCTTGAGAGAGTTCAGATTCTCCGATGAGTGATGCTATTTTTTCGAGATTTACCGACTCTTTCAGGAGAGCTTGTGTTTGAAGATATGTATCATAGTGTTCTTGTCCAATAATATCTGGATTGAGTGCGCTCGAGTTGGAGTGGAGAGTATTGATTGCAGGAAAGCGCCCTTCTTGATAAATCCACCGCGAGAGAACAACACGTGCATCAAGATAGGGGAGAACAGCCTGGACTCCAGGGTCGGTGATATCATCCGCTGGTACGTAGATCGTTTCAAAGGTGGTCACTTCACTTTCTTTTGTTGAGTAAAGCCTTTCGTGGATATGAGCCATATCAGAAGCGAGTGTTGGCTGGTATCCACCCTCTGAGGGAATCTGACTCATCAAAGTGCCAAGCTCATATCCAGCTTGTGCAAATCGATACATATTATCGACAAAAAAGAGCACGTTTTTTTTCTGTACATCTCTGAAATGTTCGGCAAGTGCCACTCCGGCAAATCCAGTACGATACCGAACTGCAGGATTTTTGCTCATCTCTCCATAAATAAGTACAACTGATGAAAGTACTCCCGTCTCGTCAAGCGCTTCATACAACTCTTGTCCTTCCCGACTCCGCTCTCCAATACCAGAAAACACAGAGACATGTGAGTCTTTCTGTTTGAGGCTGATGTTGTGGATGATTTCGGTCAGAAGTACAGTTTTTCCTACGCCTGCTCCTCCAAACAGACCTATTTTTCCACCTTTCAAAAGAGGTGTGAAAAAGTCTACAATTTTTACTCCTGTTTCCAGAGTTTCCTTTGAAACGACGATATTTTCTGGATTTTTATTATTTGCAAAGATAGAGTAGCTTTCGTCAAAATTAAAGTTTTCTTTTCCGTCAATCGGTTCGCCAAATACGTTCATCGCACGACCAAGCACATGGGTTCCTACAGGTATAGTGAGTGTTTTTTCGGTGTTTATGACGTCAGCTCCTTTATAAAAGTGATGAGTCTGAGTAAGAGAGAGACAGTACACAGATTGAGCCGATGCAGAAGTATATACTTCTAGAACAGCTTTCGGGTCATCCTCCATAACATAAAGGTCATATCGTCGGGGGGGGTTGTCGTAGAAAGCGACCTCGACGATCTGTCCTTTTATTGAGAGTATTGATCCTTTTTTCTTCATATGTTCATTTAAGTATAGAGTATATGGTTACTGATTCCAAAAAAACATTCCTGATATACGCTCAAGTTGTTTTTTATTGCTCAAGTTGTGATTGATTTTCCGTTGTTGTTTTTTGAGAGAATCCATATTTTCATCAATACGCGAGAGAAGAGAATCCATGGCTTTCAAGCGAGCTGCAAATCTGGCAAGTTGGGTTTCCAGTACAGCCTGCCTCAGGAGAGAGATGACCACGTTGTTATTGAGAAATGAAACTATTTTTTCACCAGCAGGTTCAAAGAGGTATGTGGGTGGAGCCTCTTTCATTTTGCGTTCTTCTTTTTCAGCCTCGAGCTCTTCTTCAAGTAGTTTATTGATATTGGTTATTTCAGAAACTTCTGGGTCTTGGGTCATGACACTTTTGAATTTAGCATAATACAAATTAATTTTTTTATATTGAAAAAGATAGGGAATGAGTGGTTTGAGTTGTGCCATCTCCATATTGATATCAGAAATATCAATAAGTTTTATTTCCTCCCTTTGTCCATATTGGGCAAGAAGATCTTTTCCTATCCTTCCTACAAGGAACACATCCCCCTCTTCGTCTTTGTCATCCAGAAATTTTTCGAAAATTCGACGAAGAATATCTCCATGAAATTTTGTATTTGCCGTAATTAATATTTTTGCAAGGGGTTTTTTTGCATCAGGGTTTCCATTGAGTTGGTGGAGAAGTGGATGAGAATACCTGAGAGATTCAAAAATATCTTTTAGCATAGAGACATACAACCTCGCATGGTCGATAAATGTTCGAGTCTCCTTCATTTTCATGACAGATATGTCTTGATATGCTGTTGCAATAGCATGAAGTACCTGCATGAAATTTTGTTCTTCTACGATTTCTTTAGATTGCATATTGCTTGAATTAATGGATTCTGTTTTATCTCGATGAGAAATTGGGACAACTTATCAAATGTTGTGATCCGAACGAGTTCATTTCGCACAACCTCTTTTTCATAGAGTGACAAAAATTGTCCAAGGAGGTAATTAAACACATCTTGATCAGGCAGGTCGTACATACTCATCCAAACGATCCCGAAAAGAACAATTTGTATCTCTCTGGGAATGATGCGATGTTCTTGATGGAGCAAGATTTGTAATGCTTTTCCTTTTTCAAGAATACGTTTTGAATCTCCAGAAAGTTCACTTCCCAAATGTGAAATATTTTGGATTTTTTCGTACTGGGAAAGTACTGATAAAATTTCAAGGGTAATCGTCCGTAGGAGATTAGTTTGCGTCTGCCTTCCGACACGAGTTACCGATAGTGGTATATTTATTGCCGGACGTGAACCTTTATTGTAAATTTCGGCATCAAACAGGATATGTCCATCGGTCATACCCATGAGATTCGTTGATATATATCCTGATAAATCACCTTCAACAGTGGTAGCTACCGGCAAGCACGTGATCGAAACTGTGCCTTTTTTGGGATGTTTGAAATTTCCCGCCCGTTCAAGAAGACTTGCATGAGCATAAAAAATATCACCAGGATATGAGTCCCGTCCAGGGAATCGTTGACTTAATAAGGAAATCTCACGATAACTTTGTGCATGCGTAGAGAGATCATCCATTACGACGATAACATTCAATCCTTTATCTTTGAAGTACTCAGCGTGAGTCATCGCCACATAGGGAGTCAAATAGTGAATACTTGGTGCATCCGAAGAAGAGGATGCGATAATTGCAAGTTTTTTTGAAAGGCCATTTTCTAGAAATCGTTGACCGAGTTGTTTTATTTCACTTCTTCGTTTCCCAATCGCAGCATATATGGCGACGGTGTCGGGCTGCTTGAGCTGATTTTCCAATACTGAAAGCAGTAGTGACGTTTTTCCCGTCTTCACGTCACCAAGAATGAGCTCGCGCTGTCCTTTTCCAAGGGGAAGGAGGAGATCGACTTTTGTCATACCAGTGATAAAAGGGGAGTCAATTTTCGTGCGAGCGTTCATACCTGGTGCAGGTGAGAAAACATCTCGATATTCTTGATTTTGTGCTTGAAGGGAAGATAGAATTTGTGTACCTAAGGGATCGATTGTTTGACCGAGTATGATTTCCCCAACAGGAATTTGTAATTGGATATTTGTGCGAGTGACCTTTATTCCAATGGGCGTCGGTGTATTTGAAAATAAAAGAGCGCGAATTTCATCATGGTCAATGTCCAAAACTTGTCCCTGTTGCCCATCTTCAAATATGATTGTTTCATTTGGATGGACATTTGGCAGACCCTTGATGTAGATGATTGGATGTTTCACCTCTTGAACTGTTCCATAAATTCCGGTTAATTCGAGGTAGTGATCAAAACTATTCATAGTCATTTGTCAAAATTGTGCGTTATTGTTTATGTTTCTCTTCAACATATGTTCCCAAGACTTTGTGAAGAGAGTAGTCTTTCATGGTGCCGTCGTATCCGATCATTGCACCTGCGATAAGATTTTTGTCGATTGTAATATCAAGCAGAATGTTTGCTTTGAAGTTTTTTCTCCACCACTGAGAAAATTGCTGGAGCTCACTGTATGTTGGACTATAAGCAAGGGTCAGATCGACAGTTGGAAGAGTTTTGAAAAGCGCCACTAGCTCAGAAAAAAATTCCTGAGCCTGAGTAGCGTCATTGAGGTCGATTTGGTTTTCTTTTACAATTTCTACGATCGTATTGGTTTGGTCAAATGGGAGTCTTGTTTTGATCTCTGTTTGCAGATTTTTTGTGGAATCGTAAGTTGCACCTATTATATGACCGAGTGCATCAATCAGAATATGACTTTGTTGAGTTGTGAACACTTCTTTCAACAGTTGAGAATAACGATCAGCAGGTTCCATATTATTTTGTTATTTGGTCCTTAAATTTTTCAAATGTTTTGGTCAGAATTGATTCTTGATTTTTGTTTGTGAGCTCAGTATTGAAGTAGTCGGTAACAATTTGCTTGATGAGGGTATTTGCATGTTCGTCAATTTTTTTGAATGTAGCATCTCGGTATTCTTTTATGTCTGCATCAATATCTATGAGCTGTTTTTGTGCTGTATCCTTGAGTTCTTTGAGTACGTCAACTGTTGATTTTTGTACAGATTCGCTAAACGTCTTTCTGATATCACGAGAATCATGTTGGAGTGCGGCCATGAGCGATTGAGTTTCACCTTCAAACTCCTGGACAAGTCCAGAGTAGCTTTCAGTAAATTTATTTACGATCTTTGCCTTTTTAGCATCGAGTTCATTTTGGGCAATATCTGTAGTGTCATTTACCATTTTGTCAAGTTTTTCGTCGAGAAGTTGTTTGGTTCCTTGAGCTTGTTGTATGATTTCTTTGGCTTTGTTTGTCGCATCTTCGATGATCTCGGTTGTCCGCTCCTCGGCCTGTTTGATCGTCTCCATCATCTGCTTTTCGATCTCCTGTTGTTCTTTGGGTTTCAATTTGCCCTTTTGGATTATGATAATAAGGAATGTGATGAGAAAGAAGTTTATGAATAAGCTTGCAATCGGCACCCAAAGTAGTATGGGGAATATCTGATCAGATGTGATGTTCATAGGTGATGTATCGTTTCGATCGAAAATTGGTAATTACATTTTGGAAATCTTTGGGCTATTAATTCATTATATACAAAGTAGCAATAATACCAATAGATAAGATTCAAAGTAACAGTTCACAGTCTTTGACATGCGTGTCATTCCCGAGCGGAATGAAATGGAGCGCGGCAATCTAATTATTTAGAGATTGCTTCGTCGTTGTCACTCCTCCCTCCAGAGGCGGGCAGGCGCAATGACATATTATGATAATTCTTGTCAAGGAGAGTGAACTCTTACGATTCAAAAAGAAATACAGCATGATTTAAGAGGCAAAAAAACTGCACTCAAGGATGAAAACTGAAGATATATTCTTCGAATAGTGGCTGTTAATTATTTATAAAACAGCATCGACTATGGCTTTGGCATCAATACTCTCAAACCTGAGAAGTTCGGCAGGCGTTCCTGACCGTGGAGTTTTGCGCACTGCAAGATGGGAAAATTTGACGCCCAGTCCATCAAGTACCTGTCTTACTGCATCTCCAAGTCCACCGTCTGGATAATGGTCTTCCACTACGACGACATGACCTGTTTTTTTGGCATGTGCGAGAATTGTGTCTGTATCAATTGGTTTGACTGAGTACGCGTCGATTACGGCAATCCTGATGTTCTTTTCTTCAAGTAATTTTTGAGCTTTAAGCGCTTCATGCACTGTGATCCCTGCTGCAATAATTACTGCCTTATCATCATCGTGCTCGATAAGCACTTTAGACCCACCAATAGGAAATTGCTCATCTGCTTTGTAGAGCGTTTCTGTTTTTGCTCGAGTGAGTCTGAGGTAGGAAAGTCCTTCATGAGTTCTGAGTTCATCTACAAGTTTGACTGTTGAGACTGGATCTGACGGATAAAGGACAGTTGAATGAAGTAAAGCCCGCATCATAGCAATGTCTTCCAGTGCCATTTGTGATGCGCCGTCTTCACCTATCGATACTCCTGCGTGAGATCCAACAATTTTAACGTTCGGAGCAGAATATTGACACATGCGAATCTGATCGTACGCTCTGCTCAAGAATGCTGCAAAGCTTGATGCAAACGGAATGAAGCCAATCTTGCTTATGCCAAGCGCTACCGATACCATATTTTGTTCGGCAATAAACATCTCAAAAAATCGTTCTGGCGCAACCTGTTTCATGGTTTCAGAGTAAGTTGAATTTGACGTTTCGGCATCAAGCACAACAACGCGTTCGTCATCACCAATTAGCTTGAGTGCTGCGCCGTAGGCTTCGCGGGTTGCGGTTGGTTTGTCAAAGGTTGGAACATCCCTCCCCCTGCTAAGCGGGGTACTCCCTTCATAAGGGAGAGGGGTGGGGGATGTTACGTCTAACTTCTCAGGCTTTGCCACCTCGCCTCTCGCTTCAACATCCACTTCGCCAAGCTCTTGTAACGCATTTTCCAACATATCTTTTGGAAGTGGTTTTCCATGCCAGCCATCCTTGTCTTCTACTGCTGAAATGCCAGCGCCTTTTTTGGTCTGAGCAATAATCATGGTAGGCTTGGAATTTTGAATTTTGAATTTCGAATTTTGAATTTCTGAAAGTGCTGCCTGTACCTCATCCATGTTATTCCCCTGTTCAATCACAATAGTGTTCCACCCAAATGACTTACATCTGTCTTCATACGTTTTCAAATCCCAACCAAGCATGGTCTCCCCTCGCTGGCCGAGTCTATTCATATCGAGTATTCCAATCAGATTATTCAGTTTGTAGTGAGATGCTACTTGCATGGCTTCGTATACTTGACCTTCAGAGAATTCCGAGTCGCCCATAAGGACGTAGACGTGAGGTTCGCGAGTTAGATTCTGTCCTCGCTTCATCCTCCCGTCAGTGCTCACTCCGCTACGCGCTGTCGGGTCCCCTCCAGCTCGGCCACCTAACTCGCTTATCTTTTTCATTTGTAATTCGTAATTCTTAATTCGTAATTTTATCCCCAGTGCCATCCCTATACCTACAGAAAGACCTTGTCCCAGGGAGCCTGTTGCAACATCAACCCACGGAAGATCTGTGGTGGGATGCCCTTCGAGACGTGAAGTAAATGTGCGTAAGGTCAGAAGCTCATCATATTCAATCCATCCTGCGGCGTGATACAAGGCATAGAGGAGGGGAGACGCATGACCTTTTGAGAAAATCATACGATCGTTAAAAATATATTTCGGATCGTTGGGATCGTACTGATAATGACCATCAAACCACAGTGCGGTCATCAGTTCGACCGCCGAAAGTGAGGTCGTTGGGTGACCAGAACCTGCAGCAGTGGTCATGGTGAGAATGTCATATCGAATGAGGTTAGTGAGGGATTTGAGGTCAGATTTCATATGGAAATCAGTATAACATAAAGATATAAAAGATCATTTTATTTGTTTTTGAATGTTACACAAGAATAGAAATGTCACACCTTAACAGAATAGAAATGTCGTATTTATAGCTATAAATTGTGTAACTGTTGTCATTGCGAGCAATGAGTATTGAAGCGAAGCAATCTCTCTAGTTATGAGATTACTTCGTCGCTCTGCTCCTCGTAATGACAATAGATAATACTTTTATTTCCAATCCAAGAAGCGACATTTCTATTCTTGTTTGACATTATTTGTTTTTGAAAGGGATAATGTCGGTTGACAATGCTATAGGATAAGATACAATACTAATATTGCATATTAATTCAATCAGGGTCTAATTCCCCGACGCTCAGCGTCGTGATTGTCATACTGAGGCAAAGCCGAAGTATCCATAAGCTAGCTGGATTCTTCGTTTCACTCAGAATGACAGGAGATACCTCGATGCTCTGCGTCGAGGAGTATCATTTATGTAAATATGAATCGCATTGAAAGTCCAAGTTTAAGGATTGATAAAAGAATAGCCTACGCATTAGTGCCGGTTGTTTTTGCATTGCTTGCTTGCAGTGGAAGTTTGGCAGTAGAATCTCAAATTTCTAGTCAACCATCGGAACCTCTGGAAATGGTTCCTGTTGCAGTTCCTCAAGGATATGGTATAGGTCAGTTGGCCCAGGAATGTGGTGCAGACTTAGCCTTGACTCAAACCAAAAATCCAAATGATCTCATTCTTGGCCAAGTGGTATTGCTGTATTTTTCGGGAGGTGAAGCAAATAAATGCCTTACTCCTCAAGAATACCTAGAAAAACTCAGCGGAAATTGTACATTTAAGGCAGTAGCCTCCGATGCTTTAGATAATCAAGGTACCTTTGCGCAACGAGTTGGTATGAATGAAGCATCTTTTGTACTTGTGAATAATCTTTCGAATGGCTCTGCCCTCGCATTAGGATCATATCGGGGTAATCCTATCTGTCAAAATGGCGTAGATCCAAATGATGTTCTTCATGCAGGGGGGAGATAAATCAACCATATCATTAGAATGACTTTATGGGGGGGTACCAACTTCTACCGTGTCACCTGATAGGTTTTAACTTGTTCAAGAAGTTTTTTTGCCTCTTCATTTTCTTCAAAATGCTTTCTCACGGGCGTGAGAAGTTCATTCAATATTTCTATGACGGCCGACTTGAGATCCATAGGGTGGAGGGCTTTTGAGGCATAGTCTGCTTCTAATTCTTTGTAAGTTGTATAAGATTTATTTCCGCCAAATTTTTCCGGACGTTCGATTTGTAACTCAGTAAATTTTTCAAAAAGGATATATTTGCAGTATTCAAGAATAGGATTTTCTTTGATTTCCCCCTCAGGAGCCCATGCTTTTCCAATTTTCCGTTTAATATCTTCCGTCGAGTCAGTCATAAATATCGCTGAATCAGGGTTGGATTTGGACATTTTGAGAGCGATTACTCGTGATATTTTATCTTCGTCAGTGAGTTCAGATTCGATTTTAGAGGGGGGAGTGAGACCCATAAGCATATGATGACTGATCACCACTGGTTTCCAAAAGCCAAGCTGTGGTCC
>PFSC01000126.1 GCA_002788865.1 Candidatus Roizmanbacteria bacterium CG_4_9_14_0_2_um_filter_39_13 | reverse complement strand
CAGAAGATATGCAGTTACGACTGTTGTAGTCTTTGATACCCTGTGCTCTTGGCACAGGGTTGTTCATTAGAAATAAACGCATACAAAAGGCTGAAAGAAAGCCCCTAAAAACAAGAAAAGAAATAGTTGCAGAGTTTGAAATAGAAAGAGAGCCTATTTTGAGAGGCAATTTACTTAATTATTGATAAAAATTATGAAAGCAAATTATTCATTAACAGACCATAAAGCAGAAATAGAAGCAACACAAAAAGAGGTTTCTGATTTTTTTGGTGGGATAATACCTGATTTTGTAAAAGAAGGAGGATGAATTTTAACTGATACTGTTCGTTTCTGGAGATGGACGAATCAAGTCAACATTATTAAAAAAGCAAAAGAAAAAATTGAAAAAAGTAATTTAACAAAACAACAAGTACCGTTAAAAATTTTATCTCCAATCCTAGAAAATTCTTCATTGGAAGAAGAAAAAATTATTCAAGAAAAATGGTCTAATTTACTTGCTAATGCAATTACAGGTCAAAATGAAATAAACCCTAATTATACAGAGATTCTAAAAGAATTATCTTCATTAGAGGTTACTATTCTTGATAAATTATTTGATGCGACATCCCAAGAAACTGATTATAAGAAAAGAAAATCAATGCAATTTAGTAAAGAAAAAATAATAGAAATTTTCAAAATATCTGACGAAAAATCAGATCTTGTAATTGAAAACTTGTACAGATTAAACCTTTGTCAACCTCCCGCGAGTCATGGAGGTGTAGCAATAGGAAAATATCCAATTATGATTAGAACTAACGATTTTTTTGAATTTACAACTTTTGGATACTATTTTGTTAAAGCATGTAAATGGGATCAATCAGGTGTTTTTCTTTTTCCAATTCACTCCTAACCCCTCTTTGAAAAAGAAAAACGAAAAATAAAAATTCCAATAAAATGATAAAATTCTTCAACAAAATAATAAGGAATGAAAAAAATATTGAAAAATACGCTTCGGGGTCGTTGCACTTGATTTTCCTTCCGTTATCACTACAGAAAATCACCCTCGCACAACACAGTATGTCTGGCTCGCTCCTGCCGTCGCTTGACTCATATTTGCCTCCGTTTCACTACGGCAAACTTCAGATATGCTGAAACGTTATGAGAAATGTTGCCTATTTTTAACTCACCAATATGATTACAAAAGAAGAAAGGTAAGATATTGAAAAAATGCGATTTGTATTCGAAATTGAGTCTAAAATACGTGGATTAGATTTTCAACGAAAAAGAATTTTTGAATTTTTCCCAAATAATGATCCCGAAAGTCCTAAGCCTACTCATGATGCTGATTTTTACATGGTCTTATTAAGACGTTTATATCGACGTATCGAAAATGAACAGTATGATTCAAGAGTGGGTAATTTAAAAGGGAGATTTAGTGGTCTACATAAAAAAATAAAAATTCGGGATCATTATGAGCACGATATAAATTACAAAACATTTCCGCATATCACTCCCGGTATAATGATTGTTTGCGGAGTTGTAATAAATAAAACTAATCCACATATTATCTCAGGAGATAAAAAATGGTTACTAAATGAAGATCATGAAAAATTCAAAAATTTACTCTCGGAATTTGTAAAACTTTATCCATTTGCGCCCAAACCTAAACAAAAGACATCTTTGCTTTGTCGCATATTAAAGAAAATTTTAAATAAATTTTGCAAAAAATAGGCAACACGTCTCATAACACATCATATCCGGTTCGCTCGCTAAAATAAAATCATTCCCTTATCATAAACATATGAGTAAATACATTTACATCGGGATAAGCATAATCGCATTTTTGTGGATTTTGCTACTCGTAACAAATTCTAGAATTTTGCTCAATGAAATAAAGATTGAGCCTAGAGAATACTACTTTGTAGAGGGCTGGGATAATGTCGGTGATGCAAGTCAAGCATCCCTTGTTTGCACCTACTTTAATGGTAGCAAAATCCTCAAAAATGTACTTTGGTATTCTCCCAATAATATTTTTGGTAGAGATAGTTGTCCATTTGTAGATCGAGAATGATTTTATTTTTTAACGCTCGCTCATCCAAATGTAACTTCAATTTTCGGGTGGTTTGAAAAATATTTTACCCCGCAGAAATTTTCGGCTAAACTTCTTTTAGTCGCATACGTTATGTGAGATAAGAATTCATTATTTTGCTACACTGTGCTAAATGGAATTCAAAGAGTCGTATAAATATATAAAACCTGAAGACTACATCAAACAGTTTGCAGTAACAGATTGGTATCTTCAATTGCAGCCTGAATTGCAGGGGTATTTTTACCGTTATGACGGCAATAAGGAAAAAAAATCACATGCGTGGCTTGCGAAAAGAAGTGAATTGGTAAAAATGGTTTGTGAGCTTCTCGAAGCCGATAAAATTGCTCTCGGCAGTTTTGGCCCTCATTGGGATGAGGAAAGAAAACCTATTGAAACCATAGTTATTCATCATTCCAGTACGCCTCCGGAGACATCACTACAAGTGATCAATGCACTTGGACTCATTCGTCTTTACGCACCATTTTATAGTCAAAAAGAAGGAGAGCACTTTGGCAAGCCAATATGGTCAAACCATTTTTACAAAAGTCGACAAACATTCATCGCCTATCATTATATAATCAGGAAAGATGGTTCATTTGAGCATACTTTGCAGGATAATCAAATTGGTTGGCATTGTGGTAATTGGCATTTGAATTGCAGAAGTATTGCGATCTGTTTCCTTGACGATTTGAAAGAAAGAAGGCCGAGTAAAAAAGCACTACGAACAGCACGTGAAATCATAAAAAAATATCCAAATTGTGATATACTCGGTCACAAAGAAATCAAGCCCACAACAACCTGTCCAGGAAATCTGTTTGTGGGAAAAGAGGGCTGGAGAAACAATTTATTATCTGAAAATATTGTCTGAAATAAATTTATTCCTAAGGGGACTGACTTAAATAAAGCATCCAATTACTGAGGAAGAATTGTGTAATTCCACTCACCATGAAAGTCATCTTTTTGGATATTTAGTTGTTT
>PFSC01000098.1 GCA_002788865.1 Candidatus Roizmanbacteria bacterium CG_4_9_14_0_2_um_filter_39_13 | reverse complement strand
CTCTTGGTTACAAAAGAAAACAATTTAAACTCTATCAATTATAGGATTTCCAAACACACTCTAAGAGATAAAATTTCAAAAGGTGTTAACGAATTACAAGACGTTGAATTTTCAGAAACCAATGAACTTGGTAGGGTCAACAGAGTTGATCCGCTCGGAATAACTTATTTGCGTATTCGTGGAATGTGGGGAATTGAAAATCCTATCAAGGTTTTTAATTATGTTGTTCCAACAGAGCAAACTTCAGAATTCTTTGTTAATGCAATTTTGCTAAAAGAAAAGTATTTGTCTTTCCCAGAAAGGGACAGAAAAAATCTTGAAAGTTTGGTTAGTGATAATTTTTTAATAAAAGATATAAAAATAAAATCGCCAAATAATCCAGCAATATTAATGGACGCAGTATTATTGAGTTACAAATATTAAAATGAACGTAGTTTCACTTTTTTCTGGAGCAGGAGGGTTAGATTTAGGTTTTGAACAGTCAGGATTCCATGTAATTTGGGCAAATGAATATGATTCTACAATTTGGGAAACATACGAATTAAATTTCCCAAATACGATACTTGACAAAAGAAATATTAAAGATATTTCAGCATCTGAAATTCCATTTGCAGATGGAATAATTGGTGGACCTCCATGTCAAAGTTGGAGCGAAGCGGGAGCTGGACGCGGAATTAATGATAAACGAGGGCAACTCTTTTACGATTATATTCGCTTATTAAAAGAAAGACAGCCAAAATTTTTTCTTGCAGAAAATGTTTCGGGAATATTACATCCAAAACATAAACAGGCATTTACGAATATAATTAATGAATTTAAAAATGCTGGATATGTTATCTCTTGTAAACTATTAAATGCCAATGATTATGATGTGCCAGAAGATAGACTACGCGTTATTATAGTAGGATACCAAAAGAAGCTTAAAAAAAAATTTGAATTTCCAAAAGCACAAAGTCATAAGCCAGTATTGAAAGATGCTATTTTTGATTTGCGTTTAGCAAAACCAGCAAAAAATAATAATAAAACAAATGGCGACGAGCTGAAAATCCCAAACCATGAATATATGAATGGTGGTTTTTCTTCAATCTATATGTCAAGAAATCGAGTGCGCTCTTGGGACGAACCCTCTTTTACAATACAAGCTGGTGGTCGCCATGCGCCAATTCACCCTCAAGCTCCAAAAATGAAATTTATTGAGCAAAACATAAGAATATTTGTTCCAGGTAAAGAGAAGTTATATAGACGGCTATCAGTAAGAGAATGTGCAAGAATTCAAACATTTCCTGATCGTTTTATTTTCAAATATCGTGATATTGCAGATGGATACAAGATGGTTGGTAACGCTGTAGCTGTAAATTTTGCAAAACACCTAGCAAAGAAAATATATTCAGATTTACAATAAGTATTATTTGACATTATAAATAAAAAGTTCCAATACTGTCCCACCCTCTCCTCATGAAGTACATTCTGAAATCGGAGGGAAGGAATTTCTTTTGTTGTTGAGTGCACACAATGGTCATTGTATCGAGTAACTTCTCTCTTCAGCACTAAACGAGCTTGTTCAATGGTCGTGATATGTTCCAGTACACAGGTTCGTACAATCCTGTCTTGCAACCAACGATAGGGTCGTTCAATCTTACCCTTTGCCTGAGGAGAAAGAGCATAGATAACTTCAACCCCACAAGAAAGTATCACCTGTTTCCATTGAGGATCAACATCGTCTGTTTGAAGGATTTGTTTCTTCCAAATACTATCTCTGTTCTGGACAAAACGAAATACTCGAAGTTGATCAACATAATAACGTAACGGGGCTCCGTACTTTAGAATGAGGCTTTCTGACGCTTGAATATGAGCCCATGTCGTTTCTGATTCTACAAAATCTGCATAGAGTAATTTGCGACTAAAATCATCCAAACTAGTAATGAGTATCCACTTTTCTTTTGCATAGGGAGACCATAGATGATTGGAGGAATCATGTTGAATAAGTTGTCCAATAGATTGGGTAATCACCTCTCGGTCATGGAGCGCTTTTCTTCGTTTTCCAAAATGACACCCTAATAGTTTTGCCCGCTTGATGATGGTGGGTACTGAAACGACAATATTTTGTTTTTCTTTTAACCTATCGGCAAGAGCGGAGTAGTTGTAGGAAGAAATGGGAAGCAAGGGATTCTTGATGAGACTTTGCTCTAGGAGAAGACTATCGGTAATTGCCACCTCTACTCTTTGAGGCAACCTCTTTTTTGATGTTCGTGTATAGGCAAGGGAAAACCCGGCAGGATCTTTTCTATACTGCTTCAATAAAGCAAATAACCTTGTTTTTCTCACTCCCAATTCTTCCTCTACTTCGTTTCGTTTCATTCGACCTTTGACGTAGGAAGATAACAAAAGAGTAACTTGTTCAACTGTGAACCGTTTGTGTAAATGTGACATATGCTTTCTCCGTATAGGGAGTTAAATGATAAAGTCACACTGTACAGGTAATAGTTCACAATTCAAGTTTATAGGAGTTCACTTTTGAAGTTTAAATCACAGGATTAAAATGAATCTTGACAGCGTCTTATTTTTTCTTTATGCTGAAAGTATATTATTAATTTTTACTTTAATATGTTCAAAAATAGAAGAGGTTTTACCCTTATCGAGCTATTGGTGGTCATCGGAATACTTGCAGTACTCCTTGCCATCACATTAATCGCAGTCAACCCTGCACAAAATCTGCAAGACGCTGACGATACCAAGAGACGCAGTGATGTCAATGCAATCCTAAATGCTGTCAGCCAGTATATGGTCGACAACAATGGAGTTGCACCTACCGCAATTACCACAACACCGACCGACTTGGGTAATTTAGGTATCAATATCTGTACTCTTATAGTGCCGAAATATATTGCCGCACTCCCACAGGATCCATTAAATAATAATGGAGCTGATATATCAGCAGGAGACTGTGCTGGAACATATAGCTCAGGCTATAACATTTCGGCAGTAGATAATCGTATCACGGTAGATGCACCAGGCGCAAATACTGGATCAGGTACAATCACCGTTACACGCTAATAAACATTTCTGGTAACCCCGCCTCACACTTGCAGGCGGGGTTTTTTTGAGTGAATTGGTATGATATACTCACTCCATGAACAATAAATATATACTTCTCGTTGAGGATGACGAATTTTTGCAACAACTGTATTCAGATCTACTAAAGGGTGCAGGATACGAAGTCACCGCGTCAGGTGATGGCGAAAAAGCTCTGGAGCTTATCAAGTCAAAAAATTGGGATTTAATTTTACTTGACATCATGCTTCCTGGACTCAATGGTTTTCAGATACTTGCAACACTTGAGAAGGAAGATGCAAGCAAAATCAGTAACATTGTGTACTTGACAAATCTCGACAGAAATGACGATGATCTTGAAAAACTCAAAAAAGCTCGAGATTACCTCATTAAAAGCGACATGTCCCCACCTCAGTTTGTAGAAAAAATCAAATCTCTTCTCGCTCAATAATCATGAGATCCGTTCTACACGGAGAGAATAAATCTGTATAATTGATACTATGGACGCTCTAATTTTTGATCAAATTCTTTCTCGGCTTGTTTTTTTTGGATTTGTGGTTCTTGCCGCTATCCTCGCCTCTCTTTTCACTTTTGGATTTGTATATCTTCTCGTCATCTATATTCGCCTCAAAAAACGAGATCAGATGGCATATGAAATGATCACCCTTGAAGTGATGATGCCAAAAGATAATGAGATTAAAATCGATGCTGCAGAACAGATGTTTGCATCATTTTCTTCGCTCAAAAAACCAAGCGGAATGTTTGGTTTTTTGGAAGTCGGAGATGTTCTTGCATGTGAAATCGTAGGAACAAAGTCAAATATCAGATTTTATATTTCTGTTCCAAATAAAATCTCAGATCTTATTGAAAAAACTATTTACGGATACTACCCAACAGCAGATATTCGACATGTGGAGGAGCCAAATATTTTTACTGAAAAAGGACATGTTGCATTTGCTGCACTCAAACAAAGCAAAGAGGCATACATGCCACTCAAGACATACCGGGAAATCCCTTCAGATTCACTTGCGGCAGTCACTAGCGCACTTTCAAAAATGGATGACCATGAAGGTGCCATTATCCAATTTCTGATCAGAGGCACCGGATCGAGTTGGAAGTCCGCGGGTAAATCCTATGTCTCTTCCATCAAGAAAAAAGAGGCAGATCCAAATGAAGCAACGTTTGAAACAAGCCAAAAAATACTCGAAAAAATCGATGAAAAAACTACAAAGTCCGCATTTGAAACAATGATACGTGTTGTCGTATCAACACAAAATAAGGAAACGTCTGAAGCCCACCTTCGAAATATCAAAAATGCCTTCAGCCAGTTTGACTCCGACCTCAACGAACTTACGAGTCCCAAAATTTGGATAAAAGCAGGATTTATGATGAACTTCATTTACAAATTTTTCCCGGCGTTTGAGATGCCGTTTACCAAACTCACCTCCACTCTCACCGTAGATGAGCTGGCATCCATGTTTCATATTCCAAACAAAACACTCGAAACACCCTTTATCCAATGGCTGAAAGCCAAATCAGCTCCAGTATCTTCTGAGGTTCCAACCGGAGGCGGATCTTTCATAGGATATGGCTATTATCGTGGCGTCCGTCGGCCAGTACACCTTCATCTGAGAGACCGTATGCGACATATGTATATCATTGGAAAAACTGGTGTGGGAAAGTCTGAGCTCTTGAAAGAAATGATCAAACAAGATATCAATGAAGGAAAAGGGGTCTGCGTCATTGATCCACATGGAGATTTGATTGATGATGCTCTGAGGTATATTCCTCCTGAGAGAGCTGAGGACGTCATACTATTTGACCCTTCGGAAACCTCTCGCCCAATGGGTCTCAATCTACTCGAAGCAAGTACAGAAGGGCAAAAGCACTTCATCACCGGTGCTATTATCAATCTTATGTACAAATTGTATGACCCTCAACGAACGGGCATCATCGGACCCCGCTTTGAACATGCGGTACGGAATGCAATGCTTACGATCATGTCAGAGCCAGGAAGTACATTTATCGAGATTGTCCGTGTCATAACTGATCAGAAGTTTGTCCAAGAACTTTTACCAAAAGTGAAAGATCCAATCGTTCGTAGATATTGGACCGATCAGATAGCCCAAACTTCTGATTTTCATAAGTCTGAAGTTCTTGATTATATCGTCTCAAAATTTGGACGATTTGTAACCAATAAAATGATGCGAAATATCATCGGACAATCCAAGTCATCATTTGACTTCAGAGACGTCATGGACAATGGAAAAATACTCTTAATAAATTTATCAAAGGGAAAGCTCGGAGAAGAGAATTCAACATTTTTGGGCCTGCTCATCATCCCAAAGATTCTTGCTGCGGCCATGAGTCGAGTTGACACTCCAGAAGAAGATCGAAAAGATTTCTTCCTATATGTAGACGAGTTTCAAAACTTTGCCACACCTGATTTTGCGGTAATTCTTTCTGAAGCCCGTAAATATCATCTGAGTCTTACGGTTGCAAATCAGTTTATCGGACAGATGGATGAAGAGGTCAAAAATGCAGTGTTTGGAAATGTAGGCACGCTGATGTCATTTCGTGTAGGCGTCACAGATGCGGCATATCTAGCGCGTGAGTTTCAGCCACTCTTCGGAGAGTCTGATCTTATCAATATCGAGCGATTTCATGGATATATGAAAACTATCGTGAACAACGAACCTGTTGACCCTTTTTCGGTCGACATGACCAAAGATATCACACTTCTCAAGGCTCAACGCAATGAGAGAATCGCACAAGCGATCATTCAGCTATCTAGGCTCAAATATGGGCGACCTATGGAGCTTGTGGAAGCAGAAATATCTCAACGTGCACGATTATAATATGGCAAAGGGACTGAAGTAAGAGGAGCATCTGATTTTGTAAAAATAATTGAGCAAATTGAGTGTATGAACCCAAAAGAGGCATGCATTTCAAAAATCGTTCGATTCCATCCGTTCTTACTTGAACTTAAAATGTAATAGTGGTTTTTGATTTGGAATGTCAGGATAATCATAGACACTCCCGAAGTGTCTGTGTTCTTACTAGAGTTGGTTAGAATTCCATAAATTTATTGGTGAGCCAAATATATTTTTATGTTATTGTAAAAGTATGAGCAAAAAAACATATATTGTGATTGGGGTGTTGAGTGTGGTGATATGGTATATATCGAGAATTGTACAGGCACTAGTTGATATAATATTTTTTGATAGACTTTCTGTGTCATTTTTTCCCTCGTCAAATGTTGAAACGGGCTACCCGATCGCATTGAATTTAAATTCATATAATGAAATATATTATATTTACTTCATTATAAATATCTCATTTTGGTTCGTGTTACTTCTAGGAGTCAGAAAATTAATCAAAAGAACTTTCGGTAGTAAATAAATATCCCTCCTCCGAATAGCGATACTACTATCGTTACCAAAATCACAAAATGGCTTTTGCTTGGCTCTTGTGGACTCATGCTCTCATCGTTCTGAAGCAAATTGCGTTCTCCCAAAACCTCGCCCTTATCTGATATTGACGGCTCAGGTTGAAAGTTTGTCGGACTGGTATGAGCCAGCGCAAGAGGCTTGCTTGTGTTTGGACTTGGGCTTGGGCTTGAGGATGGACTCGGGGTGGAGCTTGGGAGCGGGCTTGGAGTTGGTGTGGATGTGATTGTCTTGGCGGGTGTGCTGGTTGGGGTGAAAGTCGGGGTAGGACTATCATTGTTTGGAACTGCCGTAGCTGTAGGAGCGGGTGTTGTAATGACTGTATTTGTCGAAAATATTTCTCGGTCCGCGACTCCGTTTCCATCAATGTCAAGCGCTAATACGGGTTGCCCTGTCGAGTTTGTATCCAAAGTCGCCTGTGCCAGAGTATGTGTGGTCAATGGGACATCCCGGTATAAGACAGTTTGTGTATTGACATCGTCTGCAAACTTTCTGATTTTAAAATCAAAGTTTCCCTCTCCCGTTGCAACCAATTTCACTGTATAGACTCCTTCTGCAGGCAAAAAAATAAACTTGGCCTCATCCAGACTGTCATAACTACTGCCCGGGATATTGGCTTCAAAATCTCCATTTTCCGTCAACCCGGTATGATTGCCGCTTGCATCATATACATGGATATTCACCGGTGAGTGAACAGACAAACCAGTCCCGGAAAATTTGAAAGGTTCTGCCGAGACACCGCTTGGCAAAGAAGAATCGTCTTTTATTATTTTTTTGACTAAATCCATAGCCGGCCCACCGGCAAATAGCGCTCCATGACTTTGTTTGGTGTAATAAACTCTGGCAGATCCAGACAATGACTTTTTTCCATCTTTCAAAGCGGCGCTCACAAGAGGCACTGTTTTATCGCCGTTGACATATCTCATATCTGTTTTGGGGATTTTGATTCCAGCAAAATCAAAAGCATAGTCCTCAATGATCTGCCCCACAGTTGCAATTCCAGATCCGGCGATGATCGTGACCTCGACACCGTTGGAGTTTAAGAGGAAGCTGTCCGACTGATGAAAGGCTTCGGCATGACTAAATAAGGCCGTATTATGCTTTAGGTTCGTCAACGTAGTTTTCAATTGAGAATAACTCAACTGTCCGGTCACTCCATCATTGTCAATGTCGCGGTTGTCGATAAACGGCAGGGGATGGTCGCTGTCTGCGCCATTGTAAAAGTCATAATATTTTTGCGAAGGTATTACTGCATAACCACTTGCCATATTTTGAAGTAAATCACTTACTTCTGATCTTGCCAATCCGAAGCAAATATTATTTTCTGCCAAAAAATTCAATATTTCAGTATTCGTCAAACATCCCCCATACCTCAAATTTCTCAAGAAGTCCACAGCTCCAAGATGCGGTGTGCCAAGGGTGATTAGTTTGCTTACTTTGATGGCATTTTTAGGTTCGATTAGATAATTTCTAGCCACCAGTCCACCCATGGAGTGGGCCAGAATATCGACTTTTTTGCTTCCTGTCTGCTGTTTGACCGACTCTATCTTCTGATCCAGCAAATCAGCTGTCGCTCTTATGTCTTTTCTCCAGTCATAAGGAAAGACAAATAAATCCCTGCCAAGTACGTAATCAGCGGACGTGAGTAGGTCGATCGTCTCTTTATAGACATCAAGGACATTGCCTGTCAAAGCAAGATCTGCCTCCCCTGTTTGACCGTCTGTTTTCAGTCTTAGAATATCGAAATAGTCGTCATTTCCGGGAAGTATCGCTTGAAGATTGTTGACCCAGACTTTTTCCCCGGCAGGATAAATATGAGTAAATATGCCTCCGTGTCCATCAGGTTGGGACCAGTTGATTTCCGAGGCTGTTTTCAATTCTGACCCGCCCATTCCCGGGATGAAGATCAATGGGCTTTTATAGGGATACAGATTTAGTTTAAGTGATTTGACATTTTCCTTATTGCCGTTTTTGTCTACCGAAAAATACTCGATCAGATAATTTTGCCCGGGCTCAATGTATACCGGATCAGCATATTCCAGCCATTCCTCATTATTAGTCCGATATAAAGTATCGTCAACACCCGATGAATCTCCTAAGGGCAGATCCGCAGTTTGCAAACTCAAAAAGCCGTCTGTCACCATGGCACTTGTCACCGGCGCCAGATTGTCTAGCTGTTCGCCCATTAGAGCAAAGTAAGAAAGATGATCAACGTAAGTGACTGCCTGATTTTTCTTCTGATCTATAATTGTTTCTTCCTTCTGCCATGCGGAGCCGTCTTTGCTGGAATAAACCCCAAAACTATCCTGTCGATATCCTGATATATTCAAATAGAAAGTGCTGAATGCTATCTGTATTGTCTTGTCAAATTTTTCCAGCAAATTCCCAAATCCGTCATCGATAGTGATTTTTGCCCCAAGACCAAGACCCTGAACCGATCCGGTTTTGGGAGGTAAAATCGGCTTGATTGTGATCATCTTGTCAGTCTTAAAAAAATTCTTTGGTATTCTTACCACTCCGCTATAAAAACTTATATCGCTCCCTGTGACATGAATGGTTTGTCTATTCTTTATTACTTTTGGTATTTGCCAGAGATAATCACCAGACAGCCTGCCAAAAGGATCGATCACGCCAGTTGGATAGTCGTCATCAAAATTGCCATCTCCATTATCGTCGTGCACCACCACAAAATACAGACCGGGTTTTTGATCCACATAGTTGACCTTCCCTATTTGCCAGCCCTGTTTGATTGTTTTAACAATATGAGGTCTATTGCTGATAAGGCCATCCTTTTGCAGGTGATAATACCTTGTTTGATAGCCGTTCCCATGATTTATGTATATAGAATTACCACACGAGAGACAATCGCCGACATAAGTTGCATTTCCGCCTGCCGCGGCAAGCACCGGAGTACCGTATTTTATCCCCATATACATTCCTATATCCTCCTTATCGTCACCAAAAAATAAACCCTTGTCGTCATATTTAATATCCAGACTATCAACAAAATATGGAATTACATTTTTACTACCCAACCATGGGAACATCAAAAACGGCTTTGCAGCATCTGGATCATAATCGTTAAAATGAACAACATACATCGGGCTTATACTGGAATAAGCGACTGCGCGACCGTCTTTTTTTACACTGTTTGGACAATATCTGCTAATGTAGGCAAACCCCAGATTGGTAATTTTTTCGTAACTACCTGTCCACATCATATGAGTGATATCAAGTGGAGGCATACGTTTGTGAGGGCAGGATCTGTATACAAAAGACGTAGTGTAAGAGGGGGAAGTAATTCTTAGCTCTTCTCCGACGTCAATATCACCAGTACCATCTGGATTCCCGCTCAAGACAACTTTACCGGATCTATAATCAATCCCGATTGATTTGTGGAAATATACTACGGTATGTTCAGGAAAGCCGTAAAATTCTTGACCCATGGTGACCGGGTAAGACTCTATACGAACTGTTTTTCCTGACGCGATAACAGGCGATTGAGAAAAAAAGACTAATACCAGTACAAATATTATAAATATCCCAAGTCTTTTTGCTCTCATCTCTATTTCAGAGTAGTCAAAAAAAAGACTATATTCAATCCAATGACATATGTTTTCACATAAAGAATATGTTGGATTCTTTTGAAAATTATTTAGGTCAATTAGATCAATTAGAAAATTGAGTTGAACCATCGGAACAATCATTGGAATAACAACCGCAACCTCCGGGAGCAGGTGTGTTGGTTGGATCGGGTTTTGGGCTGTTGGTTGCTGCTGGTTTGGGAGTGTTGGTGGGGTTTGGGTAGCAATATCCGTTACAGATACAATTTGGACACGTTCCAAAACATGAACCTGTACAGTAATTCCCCCCCACTGCAATCACATTGAACCGCAAAAGAAACTTTAGGAGAAGAAATACATATTATTACTAATAGGATTCCAACAAGAAAAGCATTTTTTAAAAAAGCAAAAAAGATGATAATCGAGCGAAATCCCATCCACATACGATTCAGTGTAATCGTAGTTTTACATTTATGCAAATATCATCCAATGTAATTTTCATTTGGGTTTGACAGGTAATTGAGCGCACGAACCTGCAGGTAGTTATGTCGCTAGCGATTCTACTCGCGTAGCGGCATATACCCAAAGGAGACATGTATCTCAAAAATCGTTCGATTCCATCCGTTCTTACTTGAACTTAAAATGTAATAGTGGTTTTTGATTTGAAATGTCAGGATAATCAAAGACACTCCCGTAGTGTCTGTATTCTTCTTTGCAAGATGCCATCTATAGAAAAATCAGTCAAAATATGTTATTTCGGATTGATTTATTAGGATAAAGTTCATAGTGAGAATTTTTGAGACTGGTATATGTTGATTGAAATCTCATTTCACATCGGTATAATAAGAATATGACAACGCCGAGTCTATATCAAAAAAAAATAAAGATGATAGTAAAAGGGTTTCAAGAAATAAATCCGGAAAAAATTTTATTATTCGGTTCTGCTTCTTCGGGAAATATTAATAAAGATTCCGACATTGATATTTGTGTTGTCACAAATACAAATGACAGCTTAAAAACAAAACAGCAACTCAAAAATATTATTTGGAACAATGCAATAGGTTTTGAACCGGAGATAGATATCCATGTCTATTCACCATCTGTATATGCCGATAGACTAAAACGTCATGATCCGTTTATCTCAGAAATTTCCAAAGGAAAAATATTGTATGAAAGGTAATCGAAATCAAGAACTTGCTCATGCGTGGCTAAGTAGAGCAAAAGACGATGTTCTTTGGGCTAAAGATAGTTTTAAAACAAAGCATTTTTCGGGAGTTTGTTTTCTGGGACAGCAGGCAGGCTCGTACGCTCATCCGCCGGTTTATCGCTTCATGGAGAAATAGATACATCCTCAAGCGCGTCGCCGGTAAAAAGGAAGCGTTTCTGACCTACGCTATTTCCTTCATAATTCTTTAACATAAAAACCATATAATGAAGACCGTTCTCTGTTACTGATCTCACATCATCAACCAACCCCTCCATTTCATATTCGTTTCCAAACCAGTCTTTGAAATGTGTTTTCTCCTGCATATCGGGCAAGGGAGGAAAGGACAAGACTGCATGAGTTGTTGACTTCGATTTAATATTTAATAATGTAAGCCCGTGGCAGGATGTACCGCAATGTCTCTTAAAAAAGACGTGCGCATCGTCCAACCAATAAAGAGCGCCTCTGATGTCCCAAGAGGCAAAGGTAGTATGATAAATTTTCTGAAATGTATTTTCATAAAGATTATAAATAACGAGAGAAGCTTCCTCTGTTGTTGCATCATTAGGATGATAAAAAAATCCTACCTGCATTTGAGAGGGAGAAAGAGCGATTGATGTAAGCGGCTTGTTGTCGTAAACAACCTGTTTTTCAATGGTGTTTTTCCTGAAAAAAACCGTGTTTTGCTCTCCTTTAAAAATAAATAAGTAATCAGAAATATTTATATCAGAAACATCAATTGTATCATCTGATAGAGCTTCAATATAAGGAGATTGGGATAATAACAAATTGACTGCAATAAAACCAGCCAGCACTGCAATAAAACATGCAACCAGAAAATGTTTTTTTCTCATAGTCTATAAAAATAGATCGTGCTTTCTGTTTGGGAGGCGTTGATATAGGTAATTTTGAAGATTGGTTTTTCATTCCGGGCCCAACCAGGGGTGTTGATACTGTCATCGTAATAGTGATTTGCCCCTTTTGTGGGGTCTGATAGTTTGCTGTTTATTATTTTCCCCGCAATGTCGCAGGTATGTATCCATGCTTCTTGATCAATATCTTTATGTGTCTGAAGAGGATCTTCGACATAGGGACGATTTTCATCGCCTTCATTGAAGGAGCTAACGTGTTCGGGGGTTGTAATAACTTGGTAGTATTTATCTGGCCATCGAGAATCCTCAACTCTATTTCTAATTACCCAGCCGATGGCGATTCTTGCCTCATCGGGCACAAGCGTATTTCTTGCTTCACCAAATAGTGCGCGAGCTAAAATTATCTGGTCGGTATCATCACCAAAATCTCCTGTCCACTCGGGGTCGTCGACGGAAGGAATGCGGTTCGGGGTAAAGTCTCCCAGGTTGAGTGTGACTGAATGGAGAATCGGCATTCTATCTGCCCAGAGCTCAATATAATTGATGCCTTTTTGTAGGTTTTTTGTAAACGACTGTTGCTCTCTTTTTTGTCCTGAAAATACCTGTCCGACAGTCGCATGCCAGAACCAATCCTTCCATCGTTTGTTTTCAAAATTTTCTTCTATCTGACCATCGATTATCAACTTCACATCATCCCCATCAAACCAGTGCCAGTTGACCGTTGCATCAACTGAAAGAGAGTGTAGGGGCAAATTAACAAGGGCAAAGGTATACCATGGTCGTCTATCTCCATCTTCAGCTTGATTATTCAAGTCAAATGTGATGTTTGGTACATTGTGAAAGAGTGTAATACTGTATTGTTCAATGGTGGCGCTGGGTTTCGGAATATATTTCAAGATGTGTTTTCCTTTGTTGAGAGGGAGAAGAAAGATCACGGTTTTACTCAATCCTTTCAACTGCGTGCCATTCCATGCGGGAGGGATATCAACATATTGAGGCTTGTCTTCTGGAGGGATTTCTCTTAGAGAGTGTTTGAAAATCTCATAGTAAGATGAGTAAACTGAGAGGATATGAGAAAACCATATCCGACGGACATCACAGATAG
>PFSC01000006.1 GCA_002788865.1 Candidatus Roizmanbacteria bacterium CG_4_9_14_0_2_um_filter_39_13 | reverse complement strand
TATCTTCCCCCAAAATCTTCATTTGATTATATCTACAGTATTCAAGAACAAGATAATATTGGTGAAGAAATAGATAAAACGTTTCATAGGATTGAGGAAGCTAACAGGACAAAGCTTGAAGGTGTTTTTCAAGTAGTTTTTAATGATGAGTCAAAACTAGGAAAAATTCAGCAAAGAAATAAAATGATTCGTCATTTGCTCAATGATTTCCATACGATTGACCTGACAGAAATTGATGAGGATGTAATTGGGAACAGTTACATGTATATGATAGAAAAGTTTGGTGCTGATGCAGGCAAAAAAGCGGGAGAATTTTTTACTATGCGTTCTGTTGCTTCTCTCGTGGCTCGACTAGCAATGCCAAAAGATGGAGATAGAATATGCGACCCTGCGGCCGGATCTGCTGGACTTCTTTTGCTTGCTGGTGAAGAGGTAGAAAAACAAGGTTCAAAAAATTATAGTCTGTACGGACAAGAGAGCACGGGAAGTACATATCAGCTCTCACGTATGAATATGTTTCTTCACGGCAAAGATGGAGCATGGCTTGAATGGGGTGATACGCTCAACAACCCTCAACTTACAGAGAATGATAAACTCATGAAATTCGATGTGATCGTAAGTAATCCTCCGTTCTCACTCAAAAAATGGGGTGCGGAAAATGCCGAGGGCGACAAATACAATCGTTTCTTTCGTGGTATTCCACCAAAAGATAAGGGCGACTATGCGTTTGTGTCGCACATGGTAGAAACAGCAAAACCAAAGACTGGTCGTATCGCTGTTATTGTTCCCCACGGTGTTCTTTTCCGTGGTGGTGCAGAGGGGCGTATCCGCCAAGCACTTCTTGAAGAAAACATTATTGATGCTGTTATAGGACTTCCCGCTGGATTATTCCAGACGACTGGTATTCCTGTTGCAATTTTGATTATTGATAGATCACGAGAAGTCGGCGGAGCAAATGAAAAGAAAAAAGATATTTTGTTTATTGAAGCATCAAAAGAATTCACAAATGCAAAGGCGCAAAATATTCTGGAAGAAAAACATGCTGATAAAATTGTAGATACATATAAAAATCGAAAAGAGATTGAAAAGTTTTCTCGTCTTGTGCAACCTGATGAAATACAAGAGAATGATTATAACCTCAACATTACGCGTTATGTAGATACGTTTGAAGAAGAGGAAGAAGTTGACATACACGCAACGATTGTGGAGATTAAGAAGATTGATCCAGAGCTCCGAAAGTTAGAGGAAGAAATGGGTGGGTATTTAAAACAATTGAATATAATTAAATAACAATCTGTATGTCTGATGAATCGTTACAATTTTCACAATTTCTTCTTTACAACTCCCCTGAAGGAGGAGTTAATATGGAAGTGTTTGTTCACAATGATACTGTTTGGCTCAATCAAAAAATGATGGCAGAACTTTTTGGAAAAAGCCAATCAACAATTAATGAACATATTACAAATATATATGCAGAAGGAGAACTTGAAAAAGAGCTTAGTTTAGCAAAATTCGGAAATCCCGAAAATAGCATGGTTAAGCCAAATTATTACTATAATCTTGATGTGATTATTTCGGTAGGTTACCGGGTAAATTCCAAGCAAGCAACCCATTTTCGTCGTTGGGCGACGAGCGTACTCCGAGACTATATTATCAAGGGTTTCGCCATGGATGATGAATTGTTAAAAAATGGTACCCGTCTCGGCAAAGATTATTTCAAAGAATTGCTCGAGAGGATTCGATCGATTCGTGCGAGTGAACGAAGGATGTACCAACAAATTACCGACTTGTTTGCTGAGTGTAGTATAGACTATGACAAGGACGCAGATATCACCCATGATTTTTATGCTATGGTGCAAAATAAGTTTCATTTTGCCATTACTGGAAAAACTGCTGCAGAAAAAATATATGAATCAGCGGATAGAGATGCTCCGTACATGGGACTCAAAACATGGAAAAAATCTCCAGATGGACGTGTGGTAAAGACTGATACATCTGTTGCAAAAAATTATTTGGATGAAGATGAAATAAAACGTCTCGAGAGAGTTGTTACAGGATATTTTGATTATATAGAGCGATTGGTAGAAAATCAGACAGTGCTTGATATGCAAGGATTATCAGAAAGTATCAATAAATTTCTTGAATTCAATGAGTATCGTGTGCTAGATGGTAAGGGAAACGTGTCTATGAAAAAGGCAAAGAAAAAAGCAGGACTAGAATATAATGCGTTCAATAAAACACAGCGGATTGAATCTGATTTTGATAAGGTGGTTAAGAAATTAAAAGAAGAATAAAATTATCCACAGCCATTTCAAGTAGGTGCTCGGGATGGTGGAGAATATTTAACATATTTGAGCACCAAATAAAGAAAAAATTTTCTATATGGAAGATGAAAAACAATATAAGTGGCTTGGATTTGCACAGGACTATTTAAGTTGTGCTGAATTACTTTGTTGGGAAATGTTAGAGCAACATTATGTGTATGATCCATTTGATACTGGTAAGCAATGGGCTCGTTTTCCTATGCATAATATATTTATCCCCATGATGTTCAATTTGAAGCATGGTATAGAATTATTTTTGAAAATGCTTCGTATGGTGATGGTAGATAAAATTGAGAAAGGAAAAAACGGGCATGATATCGCGTATCTATTTTCTCTTTTAAAAAAAGAAGTGGATTCAGATTATATTCAAGATGAATTGCATAATACAGATACAACAACAAAAAATCCTGGCGATAAAATTAATTTGGAGATAGCGACTGAAAATGTAAAAAACCTAGTATCAAATTTTAGTGAAATTGAACGTGTAACAATGAAATATTATGAAGGAGAAATATTATTGAAATCGGTACCGAACAAGTCATTATCTTTTGTAGATTCAGATAATACAATGTTTAAATATCCGGAAAATAGCTCTGGACAAAATATTGAGTATGATACTTTTGTAGAAAAAATAACAAAGGAAGATGTCAAGGTTATACTGGCAGATGTTCGGATTTTATTGAATACTTTTAATCTCTCCTGGGTCTAATTC
>PFSC01000131.1 GCA_002788865.1 Candidatus Roizmanbacteria bacterium CG_4_9_14_0_2_um_filter_39_13 | reverse complement strand
AGAAGGAGAAGTGCCCGTCTCAGAAACCATCAAGACACGCAAAGATTGGATTGACCAAGAAGTGGTATATATTACCAATACTCTCAATAAAATCCTTTCGTCCGATGAAAAGCTTCAACAAGAGGGATTAGACGAACTTGGGTATCTGCTTCCCATATTCTTAATAAACAACCTCAAGGGAGATGAACTTATTGTGTATCTCAAAGCAAAACTCGAAGCCGCCAAATTAGTCATGAAGTTACTCGAACATGAAGAGAAGGTCAAAAACGAGATAAAAGTTGACGAGGAAGAAGAAGTGTTTGTTGATGTTGCCCAAGAAGATACTGCCGAAGAACCCAAACATATGGCAATCGATGAAGAAGAAGAGGAAGCACCACGAAGTATTGAGGAACGGGTAAAAGCCGTCCAAGAAAAACTATCATCAGTAGAATCATCTGATGTACCTGAGGAAAACAATCTTTCACTCGGAGAAATTAAAAATCGCTTGAAAGATGCTACAAATTCAGAAGACGAATCATAAAGTGACAAACACGTTTCCGGCTGAAAAAAGGGCTCTAAACTGATAAAATAAGCAATGCAATACTACGAAGAGGTTCAGTTTATCGCCCAGGTCAACAAAGAAGATTCTATAGAAGGAGCGGTTGAACGATGGAACGCACATCGAAACGGCATTTTACATCGAGCGCTTACTGTTGCCGTTTATGTAAATAATTCCATTCTCCTCCAAAAACGCAAGCATCCGGTATTTGATTCCGTGCTTGATATAACCGTTTCAACTCACCAAATATATGTGAATGACCTATTGCAAAGTGATGAAGAGACTATTTACCAGACACTTGAACGAGAACTCCTTCTCACGCCGGAATCTTTAAAACAAAAACCACAGTATAAAGGGAATGTAATTTATAAAGCAAAAGATCCGAAAAGTGATTTCACAGAACATGAGGTTTGCCACGTATATACCTGTGCCATAAGCTCTATTCCACTGTTTAATCCAATATTTGCATATGAGGTCAAAACGGTCTCTCTCAATGCTATTAAAAATCAAACTCAAGAAATATATCCCCATTTAGCCCCCTGGGTGAAAGAGATGATTCGGAAAGGCATGGTATAATCTGATATAGTTTCCAGACGTTATTGATTATTTATTTGAATGATTGTATGAACAAAAATATATATATCCTTCCCGTGAGCGTGACTTTTCGAAACATTAAGTATCCTGAAAAAATGATTAAGTCTGTTGAAGGTTTGGAACGAAGGCTCAAAGGAAAAAAACTCAACATAACAATAGGGAAACAGGTTCATAAGGATAATATGTCAAATATTTACGAAGCAACCCTCGATAAAGCAAAAGTATTGGTAAAACATACAGAAAATGTTGTTCCGGAAACCCCAATCGATTTTTTGATTATGAGCGATGCTCATGACACTGAAGTTCGTGTTCTTAATCGTTTCGAATCAGAAGAACATATTAAAGCTCCAAAAATACTTCACAATTTTCCAAAATACACGACGGTTATTACTGAAGATGTACGGTCTCAAGGTTATGCAAGCCTTTCCGAGCAAATCCTGAGTAAGAAACTTTCAGCTGCAACAGCAACATCAATTGGAAAATCTATCGCGCATTTTGTAAAAGCCTCTGAAGCGTGGGAAGAATTTAAAACAAATGAGTCAGCGCATCTCATCTTCTATGAACATAGTCTTGAGATGCTTGTCGCTTTTCCGGAAGCCATTGAACATTATCGATTTTTAGAAGATCAATTTACCCAATACGCAGAAGAAAAAGAGGATCAGGAAAAGCGAGATCGACATTTCGTTTGGGCAGAAAGTTCTCCAAACAATATGTTTGTAAACAAAAAGGGTGAAGTCGTCTTTTCCAATTTCAGCAGAGGATTCTGGGGGGATAATCAATTTATGCTCGCAGTATTTATTGCAAACATCATGATATATTCGCTTTTGGGAACTATTCTTCGCGCAAAAGCCGTTGATTACATCAAGACATGTATAAAAGCATATAAAGAAGTTGTTGACATTCGAGATGAATATGTTTTTTCTCAATATGCGGGTTTGGAGATTTTACATCGATCATATGGAAAAGGAATGAACGTTTTATCTCAAAAAGAGAAACTCCTTTTGCAAAAACTTGGACTTACGATCATTGAAGAAAAAGCAAAAACCATTACTTCGTTGATAAATCAATTCAAACGGATAAAATAATCAAGTCGATCATTGAGCAGTGAGGTTCTCAAAAGATCCATTTGATGCATTTAGGGCTGTATTGTAGATTTGAATCAAATGTTTCAAATCTACAGATACGCCAAACTTCACCCCGTCAATACTTACTATGGGAAGTATTTTTGAACTCGTACTTGAAAGAAATACCGAATCATACTCAAGTAGGCTTTTTTGAGCAATCGGTCGATATTCAATGGAGAAATCTGATGTCTTAATTACTTTCTCAATCGTCATCATGGTCACTCCTTCAAGAACATCTTGTTTGGGCGGACTTATGATTTTTTTACCCTTTATGGTATAAAAATTGGTGCGCGAACCTTCGCGAATATTTCCTGAATGGTCAACATACAATGCGTCGTATCCTCCTTGTTTTTTTGACTTATTGTAGTAATAATAACTCGCAAGCATATTGAGTGATTTTGACTGTGGCATCCATCGCTCATATTCAAAGGAAAAGGTCGCAACACCATCTCGATACCATTCTTTCTTGGGGAAAAAGGGCGCAAGGGGAAAAAGGAATAACTCCGCCTCTTTTGAAGTTTCTCCTCCCAAAAGGAGCATTTTAATATTGATTGAGGGTTCCTCGACTTTTTCAGAAAACTCTTTTATCCACGAAGTAATAATTTCGGGAGTAAAGTCATGAACTAGATTTATACATCTGGCAGAATGCATGAGGCGATTCACATGCTGTTCGACAAAATATAACGTATTATTTCGAATCTTCAGAGATTCATAAACGCCAAAACCATACATACGCTCAATATTTTCAATTGAAACAACTGCATTTTCTATGGGGGTGACGATTCCGTTCCGAGAATAGAGTGATGTTTTCATAAATATACTAAAAGCAAATACTATTGCAGAAGCACATCTGTCTCTCTATTATACAGTTATATTATTAATTAATAATTTCTAATATCGTATGAAAGGTTTCATGAATTTTATTCGCGAACAAAGTGTGGTTGGGCTTGCTGTCGGGTTTGTCCTTGGAGGAGCAGTTGCAAAAGTTGTAACATCACTCTTGTTACTGATCTTATTAATCCCGTTCTTGGTCTCGTTTTAGGCAGTACCAAAGGCTTAAAGGCAGCGTATCTGCCCATTTTTGGTGCCAAAGTCATGTTTGGTAATTTCTTAAGTGTACTTATTGACTTTCTAGTAATTGCTGCGGTTGTGTACTTCGTTGTGCACGGCTTAAAGCTTGATAAAGTCGACAAGAAGAAATAATCACATGCAGTTGCGCCATGCATTGATGCCACCGCGCGATATTTTAAATGCAGCGGTTTCGATTGACTCTTTCGCACTAAATCGAAGATCTGGATTGGTATCTGCTCCCATTTGAGATCGTGTTCCCTTCCACGTTTCAGTAGCAAACTGAAACATTCCTCCATTATCTCCATTTCGTGCTCCGGCACCTCCACCTGATTCGCAGTAAGCGATCTTTTTCAGTTGATCTTTATCCACGCCATATTGCGTGCTGTATTGGTCAAAATACCCTTCAAAATCCGTCGCAGGCATCGGAGTGGAAGTATGGGTAGGCATTGGAGTGAATGTCGGCGTAGGGGGAATGGTGGGTGTTGGCGTGTTGGTTGGCGTTGGCGTCAATGTAGGAGTTGGTGTCGAAGTAGGTGTAGGAGTAAGAGATGGAATGACAACAACTCCAAGAACCTCTCCTTTGGATTTGATTTGATATCCAGAAAGTGAAAACAAAACAATAAGTATTGCAGAAATGATGAGCTTCAGATGAACCATGAAGTATATTATACTGTAATAGTATGTTCGGGTGCCCTACGCTCGTCAGACTCAACTAAGCTCGTACTTTTCAAGCAGTTTTTGATTCCCCTGAATCTGATACTGAAGCAGTTCAGAATAAATACCTTTCCGTTTTGCCAGATCCCCGGGTGCACCAGAATCGACAATCTTTCCATGTTCAAGCACCAAGATTTTATCAGCATCCTGAATGGTTGAGAAACGATGTGCGATGATAATAACCAGTCTATTTTTCATCAATATCTCAAGTGCATCTTGGACCAGTTTTTCTGATTTTGCGTCCAGTGAGCTTGTTGCTTCATCAAGAATTAAAATTGGCTTGTCAGCAAGAATTGCACGCGCAATTTGGATTCGCTGTTTCTGACCACCTGATAGTCGCACTCCCCGCTCGCCAATTTTCTCTTTTAATTTATGGGGAAATTTCATCACAAAATCATACGCATTTGCTTGCTGTAATGCTTGCTTTACTTGTGCCTCTGTGACACCAGCTTTCCCATACGCAACATTGTCAAAGATTGTGGTTGAAAAAAGCTCATGTTCCTGAAATACAAGAGAGATGTGTGAACGAATATCTTGATGGCTCAAGTTGACGTAATCTTCGCCGTTCATCGTGATCTTGCCACCGGTCGGATCGTAAAATTTCAATATCAAGTTTATAAGTGTGGTTTTCCCTGCGCCGCTATGACCGACCAAGGCCACCGTTTCATTTTTGGGAAGATCGAATGTGATATCTTTCAAGACTCGTTCGCTTTCCTGATATTCAAATGAAACATGAGAAAAGGAAATATTTGGATGATCAAACCGAGGAGAAAGAAGTTTTTTTGGCATTGTTTCTGTTGATTCCAAAGCCATTATTTCAAAATATGCCTGAGAACCAGCCTCGGCTTGTTTTATTCGCTCTAAAATAAAGCTCATGGCAAATAGTGGTCTTCGTATCTGATTGAGATATTGCAAAATAAGAACCATCACGCCAATACTAAATACGCCATTAAACGTATTTCTGAATACAATGAGCATGACAATCAACACCCCAAATTCCAACCCAAAATTTCGTAAAAAGTTCAAAAGTTGATACAGCATCGACTGTTTATCGTATATTTTTACACTCTCACCCATTTTTTTGGATACAAGCTCCCATTCGCTTTTTTGCGTGTTGAAGCTTTTTACCAGTCGTATATTTGAGATCACCTCTTGTATGCGCCCACGAGTCACATCTTCAATCTCATTTTTTTTCACTTGGCGCTCTGCCCACTTTTTGGTTGAGATATGGCTGACGTAAATATAAAAGGGAAACGCGAGAAATGAGAGAAGCGCGACAAAAGGACTATAAAAACCCAATACAATAAATATAAAGATGCTGCGAATAAATGCAGGAACAATAAAGTTTGTTGCTGCTCCTAAAAAATCTTGTAAGGAAACAATGCCGCGCCCTAATAGATTGATAATTTTTCCTGAAATTTGCGAATCAAAATATTTTTGGGGTAAGGTAAATATTTTCTGATAGAATGCCTCGGTCAGATATTTCCCCATTCGTGCAGTTGTATAATCGCCAATTCGTTGATTCACCGCTTCAAAAAATATTCCCAAAATACTTGCCCCAAACATGAGACCTACATACAAATAAAGTTTCTGAATCTCACCCTGCCCTGTCTTAATTTGGATCTCGATCTGATCCACAATAAGTTTGAGAATATAAGGCGATACCAACTCAAGAGCAGTCATCAATAGGATGATAAACGATATGAGGTATATAAATTTATGAAATTGCTTCGCCATCCGAATGACTTTGAAAATATTTTGCATGGGGTTATTGTAACAGGGACAAACGAGGAAAAGAAAAGTAAATCTGGTGGAGACTGTTGAAAATAGTTGGAACAAGCTTATTGAGTATATCTACCGATGGTATCCATTACTCCCCAGCCATTGCTTATCTTTATCACATGAAGGTATTTGAACTTTTGAGTCTATGATAAAATCATCATATGGATTCTCTTGAACCCGCTCCAATAAATAGTCAAAACTCTGAGCCTAATCTCCCACAAAACATATTTATAAACCTAGTGTAGTGTCTTTAAAATAGCTTTACCACGATTAACTTTAGTAATAATCTCATCAGCGGTTTTTGTCCATACAAATGGTTTTGGATGAGC
>PFSC01000188.1 GCA_002788865.1 Candidatus Roizmanbacteria bacterium CG_4_9_14_0_2_um_filter_39_13 | reverse complement strand
GGAAATACATATCTTTGTCATTCCCGTGAAAACGGGAATCCATGGATCCCCGATCGGGGTCGGGGATGACAGAAGATTCAGGATGACGATAATGTATCTCATCATGCACTTCTGATCCATATTTTCCCGCATTTTTAATCCCTGATCCAATCTCCACGGCTTTCACCGACTGAATACTCATCATCGCTTGTGCAATGAGCCCATCCAGTTTGGTATCCCACTGTGCGTAATCACCAAGTCCTGCGGGTACTCCAACCGCCCACGTCTCAACGACACCACCAAGCGTATCTTTGTCGATTCGCGCACGTTGAATCAATTGTTTCATTTCACGAGATTTTCCGGGATCAACGCATCGAATCTCCGGATCATTTTCATACGTTTTCTTAATATCATCAAACGAATACTTTGAATCGACCATACTATCGCCAATTTGCAACGTGTGACTTGAAATTTCAATATTTTTGGTAAGAAGATACTGTTTGAATATTCCTCCCGCTGCAACTCGCGCCGCAGTCTCACGTGCACTGGCACGCTCTAAAACATTTCGGACATCATCAAAGCCATGTTTTTGCACACCCGCAAGATCTGCATGTCCGGGTCGTGGTTGGGTAATTTTTACAGATTCAACAATTTCGTCTGGTTGCTCTTCAATACTCATTTTGTCACTCCAATTTTCATGATCTTTATTCCAGATGATCATCGAGATCGGGCTTCCGATGGTTTTTCCAAAACGTACTCCTGAAAGTATCTTAGCTTCATCTTTTTCTATTTGCATCCGCCCGCCAGAACCCGCGCCTACTTGACGCTTAGCAAGTTCTGCATTGATAAAATCTACTGAAATGGGGATGCCCGCTGGCATTCCATCAATGATAACCGTAAGTCCTTTGCCGTGCGATTCGCCGGCGGTAAGAAATCGTATCATGTTAATGTATTATATACTTTTTTTAAGTCCGCAATCTGTATCTGCCCCTCTGCACTCTCACACCAGGGAGTCGAGGCATACGTCAGATAACTACCAAGCAGTGGCCCCAGAATCCGCGTCATTCTACCAACTGCACCCATACCAACAACAATTCGTTCTTCATCTTTTGGTTTATTGGTAAGGAGGCGATATAATTTGGTAACTTCATAATCATGATTCACCATTGTTGCAAGCTTAATGATGTCTGGGTTACAAGTATTTATGTTATAGATGATCTTTTGTATATCCCAATAACTCGGCGTTCCCACAAAATTATGATACGAGATGATGAACTTCGTTTTTTCGTTTCTATTAAATTCATGATGTTGCATGGTTGCAAGTTCTATGTCGACATATTCAAACATGCCAATCGCTGATTGTAATATACTGATTCTATCTTCCTCAGATCCGGCAAAATGTCCACTTTCAGATGATGGTCTGCACGTTACTATGGCAGGAACAGTTGTTTTCGCCCGAATACTATCTAGATTCGAAACGGTCATATCAGATATATAATCTACCCGAAGTTCAACGAGGTTTGATAGTCTTTGTGTCTTTTCAAGATTTCTGAGAAACACTTCCATCGTGTTACCCATTACTGGTGTACAAATGCGGATGTTCATAAATTCAAATGATCAAAGGAATAATGGAACAAAAAGTCAACGCTGGTTGATCTCTTGTTCACTTGCTCTTTTGTTCTAGTGCCTTCCTCATCACTTGCTCTGGCGCCTTTTTCCCAGTATACAACTCAAACTGAGCGATGCCTTGGTGAAGCAACATTTCGGTGCCATGGATAATAGTTGCGCCAACTGCTTTTGCATCGGTAAGTAACTGAGTTTCATACGGTGAATATACTACATCAAACACAATATGATGTTCGCAAATTGCAGATTTTGGCACTGGCGTTTCGTTTATCAAGTCTCCCATACCAATGTTTGTGGCATTAAGAATGATGTCGTATTCATGTAGGGACAGGTCGCGACCTGTCCCTACATATTTACCTGTCCCTACATTTTTACCGAATTCCTCTGCCAATCTCTCCGCCTTTTCCACTGTTCGGTTAAAAATCGTTAACGTCGCACCTTTTTCAATCACGCCATAGCCACAAGCCCGCGCGGCGCCACCAGCGCCAATCAAAGCAACTCGTTTATTCCGTAGGGACAAGTCTAGACTTGTCCCTACATTCTTCATTAAAATATTCTCTAATGGAACCACAACTCCCAACCAATCGGTGTTATACCCTTTGAGGATTCCATTATCATTCACCACGGTATTTACCGCGCCAATTTTTGCAGCAATGGGGTCTATTTCATCTAAATATTTCATCACTGCTATTTTATGAGGAATAGTACACGTAAGACCTCTGAAACCCATCACCCGCATGGCAGTAACAACATCTTTAACATGAGCTACTTTGACCTGTGATGCAACAAACACAAACTCATGATCAATTCCTAATTCAACATAAGCGGCATTGTGCATTGCAGGAGAAAGAGAATGCTCGACTGGGTCACCAATAATAATACAGAGTTTTGTTTTTCCAGTTATGTTCATACATTTAATTGTCTAATAATTTCATCCACAATGACAGAGATTTCTTTATTATCTGTGGTTATGGCTATGTCAGAAACATGTTGATAGGTTGATAGTCGCAATAAATATAACTTTTTTGCTTCTTCAGTATTTTTAAATAGTGGACGAGGTCTTGAATGTTTTTGTACTCTTCTTTTAATTTCGTCAAAAGACGTATGCAAGTATATGATTTTTCCACCGTTTTGTTTTAAATACTCAATGTTTATTGAATATACAATTACTCCTCCACCTGTTGCTACGATGATATCTCTCATACTTCCAACCTCCATAGCCACTTCTGTTTCCAACTCTCGAAATCTATTCTCTCCAAATTTTTCAAATATTTTTGGCGTTCTCATCTGTGCCTTTTGCTCTATCATGTCGTCCATATCAACAACAGCAAGACCAAGTCGTTTTCCCAACTCTTGAGAAATAGTTGACTTGCCCGATCTCATGAATCCGATAAGAATAATGTTCATGTCAGATAAACAACTGATATTCCAATTTCTCGCAACTTCTCCCAAAACGCGGGAAACGTTTTCTTGACTACCTCTGGATTGTTGATTTTCATACCATTAAGTTTTGCTCCTGCAACGGCAAAACTCATCGCCATCCGATGATCATTATACGTGTCAATAGTTGCAGGTTTTGGATTCCCTCCGTGAATAATGAGCGTATCTTCATCGGGTGATTCGGTTTGAATATTCATTTTCAAAAGCTCACTCTGAAGAGCTTTCACTCGCTCTGTTTCTTTCACGCGCAGTGACCGCACACCAGTGAGAATCGATGTTCTTTTTGCAAATGCCGCCAAGAGTGCCAGTGTCTGCGCCTGATCTGGACATTGCTCCATGTCTACTTCAATGGGTTTTACTCCATGACCGCGCACCACAACTTCTTCATCTTTGTATTCGACTTCAGTTCCCATTTTTGTAAGTATATCTAAAAATAATCGGTCACCTTGTTTTGAATTGGTTTCAAGATTTTTCAACAAAATAGTTGAGTTAGTAAGTGCGGCAATTGCAGCAAAGTAACCAGCTGCTGAGTAATCTCCTTCAACATGGTATGTATCAAGCCCCTGAGCACCCCACTCTTTCACCATATGTTTGGTAAGGTCACTGTATGATTTTGAAATGGGAGAAGTTGAAAAGGTGATTTTCACATCTCCGATAACTGGGGAAAGAAGCATGATTGCGGTAACAAACTGACTACTCACACCCCCATCCATCTCAATGACTTTGTTGTCGAGGCGTGAAGATGAAATGTTTATTGGAGGAAATCCTTCTTTCCCCACGTATTTAATGGTTGCACCAAGTTGTCGCAGCGCATCGACAAGACCTTTGATCGGACGCTCGTTGAGTCTTTCTTTACCTGAAAGAGTTTTTATACCAGGAACAATACAACAAAATGCCGTTATAAATCGTATGGTTGTACCAGAAAGATTTGCGTTGAGATGATATTCCCTATCCTTCACATCGGTATAATTTCCATGAACAACGAATGAATCTGCCTTCTTTTCAATTGATATACCCAGTGCGCGAAGACATGCAATCATAGCTTCCGTATCGTCACACATGAGTGGATTTTGGATGGTAACATCTTTTGGGGTAAGTGCCCCAAGGATAAGCGCGCGATTGGTGACACTTTTTGATCCAGGAATACTCACGGTGGTATTGACAGATGTTGAAAGCGGGATGAGTTCTATCATAGAATATATGCAATAGCTTTTCGCACAAATGATTCTCCTATTTCTACATTCTCTTCTCCCGCGCCGATTGCTGAGAGGAGGGTCCATTTTATCTTGCCACCACTATTTTTCTTGTCTGTTGAGAGAAGAGAGTATATTTCGTCGACGGATGTTTTTGCCGTATACTTGATTGGTAATCCTACTATTTGAATGGCAGATGCGATCTTGTTGAAATCTGTGTCTGAAATCATGCCACTGAGTGCTGCAATTTTTGCTTCGGCAACCATTCCTATGGCTACTGCTTCACCATGATAGAGTGGGTTAGATGATGAAAAGCTCAAAGACTCCAACACGTGACCTATGGTATGACCAAAGTTAAGAAGCTTTCGCGTTGACGATTCGTATTCATCTTGACGTACAATATCTACTTTTATTTCTACCGAGCGCGCGATGATGTCAATTTGTTTCTTACTATTAAATTCTGAAAATGGTTTTTCGCTGACTTCTTCAAAATATTTTTTATCGGCAATAAGGCCATGCTTCAAAACTTCAGCATATCCTTGAATCAGTGTTCGATGAGGCAATGTATGCAAGGTTGAAACGTCTGTAATAACAGCTTTTGGTTGACTAAACGTTCCCACATAATTTTTCATAGTTCCCAAATTCGCACCTGTTTTTCCGCCGACACTTGCATCCACCATGCCCTCCAATGTGGTAGAGATGTTGATGAAAGGAAGTCCGCGTAAATACGTACTTGCTGCAAAACCCCCAAGATCGGTGACTACCCCGCCACCCAGATTGATGACGACAGATTTTCGATCTAGATTCTTCTCCGCCATATTCTGATATATGTTTTCGACAGTTGAGAGTTGTTTTGATTTCTCTCCTGCGTCAAAGATATATGAATGAATCTTTTCGTTTGAAAATGATTCTTGCAATGCCTTGGTGACTGGTTCCAAATAATGCGGTGCTACTGTGGAATCGGTGATGACATATGCTTGTGAATATGAATTAAGAGATATAAGATTGCTCAATGTTGCAATCAACTTCTCTCCGATAAATACAGAGTATTTTTTCGAAATGTGTTGTATAGAAATATTGATAGTTTTCATATTATTCAGTATATAATGTACCTTTTTGATACGCACCAATTCGTCGGTGCGTTAACGTACTCTGCGCAATCGCGGCGATAATGATATCGAGCGATCCTTCTGGAATTTCTACATCGACCCAAAATTCGTATTCCCAGTCAGATCCTGGCACCGGTCGAGATTCTATTTTTGTCATATTCCCTTTTGCGTTTGCTATTGCTTGGAGAGCTCGCACTAAACTCCCTGGCTCGTGCTTGACATGAAATGCATAGGTTACCTTATTTATTGGTTGCAGTAACGATTCAGGATTTCGAGAAATGATGACCCACCGCGTCATATTGTTTTCAGTATTTCCAATGTTTTCGGCAACTACTTCCATATTCTTTTCTTCAATAGATTTTTTTCCACCAATTGCAGCTTTTGAACTATCGTTTCGTGCAAGAACCTCATCAATAGCAGATGCAGTACTTGATTCCTTGTGCGCTTTAAGCTTATGTTCTTTTATGAGTATCGAGCATTGGGCAAGTGCTTGTGTGTGAGAATACACGTCGATAATATCGGTAAATGACGTGCCTTTTATACCACCCAAATGAAGTTCAATATTCATCGAAACTTCACCGATAATGTATACATCTGATTGAAAGAGCACATCAACACTTTCATGCACCGAACTACTGGTGGAATTTTCAATACCCAAAATTCCCATGCCATCTTGACGAACGTTTTCAACAACTTCTGCAAATCCTCCCACTGGAACAAGAGCGTACTCATCGGTAGCAAATATTTTTCTCGCTATAATTTCACTGTACGATCCGACAGGACCAAGATAATAAATGTTCATATTATTAAGTGTTTTTTAATATGGCGATATGAAGTATCAAACTTTTCCAATTCTTTCTTTGCATAGGGATTGTACGTGTACATATCTTCAAATAATTCCATTGAGTCACTGTTGAGAACATCCATCATATCAAACATCCGTGAACCAGATTGAGTATCTATTGCACTTCGTGAAATATCGAGTTGATGCAATACGCCTCCAAGAAGATGTGACAAAAATTGGAATTGTGCTGCTTTTTTATCATGCTCGTCTGGTGACATTTCAATAACATGAAAATGGGAAGCAAATGCATCTCGGATGAATTGATAGATGTTTTGATCGATGCGTTCAGGATGCATTACCAATGGTAGTTTGGACATATCTTTATTCACATTGATATATGATGATAATCCAAACATCGGATGAGATGAAATAATCTGAGTTGTTTCTGGTAAAAATTCTCGCATCCATGCAGCGGGCATGCTCTTTACCGAACACACATCCATGACTATAGAGTTGGCTCCGATGTATTTGGCAATTTTTTTTAATACCTCTGGCATAGTACGAATAGGTACGGCAGGGATGATCAAGTCACATTGCGCTACTTGTTGGATAGATGATACGCGCCTATCTTTCAAGCTTTTTGATGATATAAGAATCTTAGCTTTGGGAAAAATTATGGGCAGAATATGATCCGTATAAAAAGATCCAAACCTTCCATAGCCTATAATACCAATAGTGGAAATCTCATTCATACTCTCTTCTCAACTTCTATAGCATACTCGTGCATCGTATTCCAGAGTTTTTTTACAAGTTCTTCTGACAAACCATACTCTTGTGCAAGGAGCAATCGATCCGACAACACTTCCTTCCATCGACCCTCATGAAACGGTGAAATACCTTGAGCTTTCTTGAGCATGCCAATAGACTTTGCATGATCCATCCGTTTTGTAAGGAGTTTAATGATTTGATGATCTATTTCATTAATGCTCTTTCTTAATGTTTCGATGTGAGTCATATATTTTTATGAAACAGATAATTTCTTATTCACTTGCAAAGGTGCAACAAGATCGCGAAATGTCGAAAGTACCGATACGAGCTCTCGGAGTTCCTGAATAGTGATATGTTGCTCTGTATCTGTGATTGATGTCCCAACTTCAATAAGCACTCCATCATACAGATACTCATTTGAAGAAATCTTCATTTTCATCGCCTCTACTACAGCCCCAACAATATGAGACTTTAATTTTGGACCATATGAATGACTCGGATCAAAATACATTTTTACTCCAGTGGTTTTTTTTACTCGTTCAGCAAGATTATGAACTACAGCATTTCGAAAATCTCCTTTTCCTGGAACGTCAACTCCACGATGAATCAATATAATATCATGTGAAATTTCACCAACATATTTGACCAAACCAGACCACGTTTTTTCCATCGTCGTTTTTCCTTTGTAATCCTTGTGATCTGCCGATTGGAGATGATCACCGATCCATTTACCGTTTTTAATTCCCACGTGCCAGCCATTTCTGCGCGCAAACACTGCAGTTTGTTCTATGTGCCAGCCAAGTTGGTCAACCGATGGATTCCATGGAAGAAACATTCCCTCTGGAAGAAGTTTTTCAAAGGATGGGAGCTGGATGATCGGATTCATTATTTCTGAGGCGATCATCATTCCGGTTTGATTATGTACTTTTTCTGCGATATAGGCACTGGGTAATATTTCAAAGTCACGAATACTTCCTCCATTTGATAGCCTATGAAGATTTTTTTGATATATTTCATAATCCATGCCCATGCCTTCTCCCGAAGTATCAAGATCTGTGCGAGATTTCAATCCAACGATTCTCGTTCCAGCAATGGCTTTTTGATTTTTTCCATCTTCGTTCTTGACCATAATGTCTGCGATTTCAAAAATCTCTTCGATATTTTTACTGTCAACAGAACATGGCCCTGCGATAATAGTGATTCCCTTGTTTTTCATAAAAAAAAGCCCGCCTATCTTGGGCGGGTGGGTGAAATATTTAGTTTGTGTTAATCACAACTTCCCACGCCACCTTGTGCGGTAGAGAAAAAATAGAAATAAAAACTTGTGTGGGTTATTGCTTTTGACATTATGTATATTGTAGCAAATACAGAAGAGTTGTCAAACTTAAATTGCGTACTATCTTTATCATAATAGTAAAAGTACACCAAAACCAAGAACCACGAATCCCACACCAGCAAAGATGTATGGGACAATATTTAGACCACTGACTGGTGGGGGTGGTATTGGAGTTGATGTCGTGACAATGACTGTAATCGACAGTTCTGGTGTTGGTGAAAGAATTCCTGAAGGGTTCACTGACGGCGTTAAAGTCCCTGAAGGAGTCGCTTCGTTTGATTCACCAAGCACCTGTTCTCCACTTTTTATCAAAGTAAAGCGTCTGCTCAGTTGTACTGTTTTTCCATTTTTACCTTTCGTTGTGGCGGTCAATGTATACGTTCCAGGAAGAATTTTTGTTTTTACCGGTATATCCCATTCGCCATTTTCATCCACACGTGCTCTGGCTGAAAATTCTGGTTTCGAGTCAATATGAATATTCACATATTCCCTTGGTATTCCATATCCTTTGATAATAGGAGCAACGCCTGGCACGACTGCATCTTGCTTCGGATATCGAATCTCTACTTGGGTCTGTGAAGATTCTTTTAATGAAGGATTTGAATCTTGTGCTGATAAAACATTTGAGTCTGCGATAAACGAATAATTGTTTCCAAGAATTATCGACTCTGGTAATGGCCTTGATCGTTCAAATGTGCTTCGCACCATGGATCGCTGGGTATCGTTAAAAATTTGTATTATAATTGGGTCATTTTCACGAACAGGCACCGTTTTTCTTGAATTAATATCGACTATGTACTGTAGTGGGATAAGCCATTCTCCAGTCGAACCACTCACGGATATAATTGGATGTGCATTTCCAATAAGAAGCATCGAGAGTACTTGAACAGCAGGATCATTATTTGAATACATCGCCGATCCATACATAGGGGAAAGAGAGGTCGCTTGATCTGATTCTTCAAGTGTTTGTGCATTAAATATGTCCGTATTCTCGGACTGGACTACTTCATTATTGCTGATAATTTTATAATAGTACGTCGATGATGGATCAAGATTCCGAAGAAGTGCAAAATGATACACTCTTTTCTCTTTTTCCCCTCCAGAGTCACGTTCGTCGAATGCGATACTGTCAAGATTTTTTGGATTTTTCCCATAAAGAATCCATCCTTCATCAGCCTCATCAACCTGCCAAAATACACCAAATTGCTTGGGTGACATGTTTACTATTTGATGATCAAGGAGAGCCTTTTTTGATGCTCGTGTGGGCGTTGAATCTTGGGTAAACAAAAACATTCCAAGTCCAGCTACGATAACAATTGCTATTGTTGTGAGCAATTTTAAAGGATTAAAACGAGAATGAGTATAAAGGTCTGAATACATTATGGTTGTTTTGATTCTAATTTTTTTAAAATACCTGTATCTACATTATAGTCGAGTGAATAAGATTCAATCTGAGTATCTGTGGGCGTTTGTTCTTTGATCCCTTTGAGTTCCAATAGTACCCATGCTAGAACCGTAAAAAATATTGTCACAACAATGATATAGAGATCTTTTTGTTTCATAAGTAATATGTGCGGATCAATATATTAATGATGGTACTTGTTCCTTCGGTATTTGATACTATCCCAATAGTATCATAGGTTTTCAATCGTCTCTGATTAATAATTTGCTTCAGAAACTCTGCGATCTGTTCCATACTTGCTTTTCCCTCAACAGATACGGTGAATGACAGGAGTTCTGGCTTTGACGAAGGACTTACGACCCCTTCACTACTAGGACTTACATCGGCAGTCCCCTGGTCATTTATCTCAGTATTCAAACCTAAAACTCCATTTTGCACCTCCGAAGAACTTCCATCTTGTCCCCCCAATGGAGCTGAAGATGTATCTCCTTTGAGTGAAATGCTCTCAACGGTCATCGACTGTACGATTAAACCTGATGCGGATGCTATCTTTGAGATGTCTTCTATAGCAAACGAAAGTTCGGGTGTCGAGGGTACGGCGTCATCAAGGACATAGAGACTTTCTCTATACTCCTCCATGAGGGATTGATAATTTACAATCTGTAAAATGACTTCTTCTGATTTTTTATTTTCCAAGCGAAGATCTTGCAACTCTTTTTGCAATCGAAATGCAGTGCTCAAGTTTGGCTGAATTGCAAAAATAACAAAAAAAGAAAATGCAAGAAAAAAGAAAATATGATACGAATAATTTTGGACTTTTTTATCCTTGAGCATTGCAAGAATTCGTTCTTTGTTCATATTAGAGGGTAAATGCGGATAAACTCATATTAAACACAAATCCTTCTTCGGTTTTTTCAATATTGCTAAGTTCAATATTTTTGAATCGTTTTTCTTTTTGAAGATCTTCATACATTGACTTGACTGGAGTTATTGAACTAGATAACCCTTTAAGAACAATCCCTTCCGAAGAAAGTTGGAAATCAGATAGAAGAATATCTTGAGTGAGTTTACTATAAATATACGTAAATTCTGACTGGAACGCCTCCTGCTCATCAAGCAACACTGTTACTTGTTTCATTTTTTTGTCTACCTCTTGGACACGAGAAAGAAGATCACTTGTTGCCACAATAATTGACTGTTTTTGGTTTGCTTTTTCTTTCAGATCTACGATATCCTGATCGACTTTAAATCTGAAAAAAAAGACGCATATTGCGACAAATTGAGTAATAACCAAAATGTAACGAAGATAATGAAATGCGAAATAAATGATTTTATCGGTGGTATTTTTCTCTGGTGCTGGAAATAGATTAATCAAGTATTTCATGCTTTTTTCTTCAACAATCTACTAACAGAGTGTTTTAATCTACTTGCTTTGTTACCGTGAATAACATTTTTCTTTGTAGCTTTATCAATGAGGGAATACGCATTTGATACAAATTCTTGCTTTTTCGCTTTCACACCTTTTTTTGCAGAACGCAAAACATCATTTACTTTTTTCATGTACTCTTTATTCTCTTCCGTTCTACGAATGTCTTGCTTCATTTGTTTTTTTGCTGATTTTATATTTGGCATATGGGTTTGGTCTTGTCACCTCCTTTCATTGTACTAGAATCCCCACCATAAAGTGAGGATCAAAAATTCATAAATGTAAGAACCTATTATATAGAGAAAGCGCTATAGATCAAATGATGTTTCAAGAAGTCGTTCTCCATACGAACCTGAAAACTTGAATACGCCGTTTACGGGACCGTCTATATCATGATATCGACAGACACCAGAGGAACACGTTCCAAATGTTACTTCCTCAGTTGCAGAGGCGGCTTCGTCTACCTCCATCGTCCCAAATACTCCTTCTATACTTCCACTTTTTGTTTTGTATGAAAGCTCGTACTCTATACCAGTCGTTTCTGCAGGAATCCCATCGATCGTAATAGTCGCTTCAGTACTTCCTTCTATCCGTGCTTTCACTGAAGAATCGACAGTTGGAATCACCTCTTCTGGTTCATCAAAAACCGACTTTTTATCATCTTTATTTTGAGTTGCGGGCTTTGTTCGCATATAAAAGTATACTCCGACTGCAAGAAGGACAAAAATAATGATTCCAAAAATAATATATTGTTTTTGTGATTGCTCCATATTTTTCATACAATTGATAATATTTTTACTGTGTATTTTTTGAAATCAATTCTTCAAGATTTTCTATTTTAACTCCCGACTGTTCCATAGTATCTCTTTCTCGTACTGTTACAGTATGCGTTTCAAGTGATTCATAGTCAATAGTCACACAGTACGGTGTGCCCATTTCATCCTGATATTTGTACCGCTTGCCGATGTTTCCTCGATCATCCCAATATGTGTGAATTGTTGCACTTAATGAATCAAAGACTTTCTCAGCAAGAGTAACAAGCTCTGGTTTATTTGAAACGAGAGGGAAAACTGCAACTGAGTAAGGCGCAATAGACGGTTTAATTGTCAAAACAGTGCGATTCTTCTCCACATGATATGCATCGCACAGCGTCATGAAAAGTAATCGATTTATCCCAACCGCAGGCTCTATAACATACGGAATAAACTTTTTTTGCGTATATGGATCTGTATACCTCAGATCAACGCCAGAGAATTTCATTTGCTGTTTGAGGTCATAATCTGTTCGATATGCTACTCCCCACAACTCTTTCCAACCGAATGGAAAATGGTAGTCTAAATCATAGGTGTCCTTACTATAATGACTGCGCTCTGTGTCTGTATGACGTCGCCATCGAAGGTTTTTTTCATCTATTCCAAGATCGTTAACAACAAAAGACCACATGGCGTCTTTCCAGCCTTTCATGAGTTCTTCCCAATTTTCTTTCTCGGGATCAAAAAAGTACTCTATCTCACCTTGTTCAAACTCAAACGTTCTGAAAACATATTGACCTAGTGTGATCTCATTTCGAAAACTTTTTCCTATCTGACCAATCCCAAAGGGAAGCTTCACCCGTGTACTATCAAGTACATTTTTAAAGTTTGAAAAAATACCTTGAGCTGTTTCCCCTCGCATGTAAACTGTGTCTTTTTCTCCAGTCAAAGATCCCAAATGTGTTTTCATGAGTAGATCAAACTGTTTAGTCTCGGATACTGGATTTCCTTCTGGGCTCACTATTTTTTGCTTTTGAATAAATGCAGAAAGTTCTTCAATATTAAGTTCTTCAACAATCATTTCTTTAAATTCATCGTGGGCTTTTATCCAATCCTCAACAAGATGATCTGCCCGATACCTCTTGTGTGTCACCATATCTTCGACAACGGCATCCGCAAACGATCCTACATGACCTGATGCCTCCCATGTCTTTGGATGGAGGATGATTTGAGAATCGAGGCCGACCATATCTTTTCGTGTACGAATAAACCTCTTCCACCAGAGTTCTTTAATGTTTCGGAGAAGTTCAACCCCAAGTGGCCCATAATCATACCCATTTGCAAGTCCACCATATATATCTGAAGTTGGATAAATAAACCCTCTCCGTTTGGTGAGTGAAACAATTTCGTCCATAAAGTAATGTAATTTTTTGAAATGTGAGATTTTGCTTGCTCTTTCGCTATTCTCTAAGCAATAAACTACATTATAACACGGCGAGGAAGCCTTTTTTCAATAGTATTTTCAGCAATTTGAACAAGTTCTGAGAGCGGAAGTTCGCCATCTACATATCCCAATGTTTCAAGAAGTTTTTGGAGGTTTTGCTTCAATACCTGTACGTGATCTGTGTTCTTACTAAGCATTACAAAAAAATGCTGCATTCGATCAAATACGTCTATATCTTCTTGATCTTCTGGCATGAGTCCGTCGACGATCGAAAGAAATAAATATATTTGGTCAATTTTTGCATCAATTCGAAGTGATAAAAATCCTGAAATGAGCTCAGTGGATTGGAGATACCATATGCTTTTTGACTGACGTATCTGTGCTTTGATAAAGTTTCCAGTTTGAATATGTGCGGCACGTTTTGAGGTAAACGAGCGTATCCCTTTCGCAATCAAGGTCATTTTTCCATACTCTTTCGTGAATACAGTCACAAGGACGTCTTTCTCGAGCAGGTTTTTTCGTTTCAATACAAACCCCTGTATTTTTTGTAGCCTGTTCATATATAGTATTTCAGGCGCCAAATATCATTCCAGTACTGTATCTTCTTTGAACGGTCCCGTAAACTGTTCTTTACCATCGATTTCGACAGTGAGATTTTGACGTTCAACGCCTGGTTGTTTTTGTACATACAATTTGTATCCATCTTTCGTGATAGAACTTGGAAGTTCATACTTGATTAACACTGTAGCAACGCCTTTTGGATCTACCGTCATAAATCCCTCAAAGACAGTCTTTTTAAGATCTTCATACGTCTTTGTCTTCGTTTTTGAACCATCAAACGATATCAATTTTGACCCTTCTGGAACATAAAATCGAATCCAGTTTCGGAGCGTCGCATTCAAGCACAGTCCTCCTCGTTCAAGATTACAGTCAGAAGCAGGATGTGGATTTTTGAATTTCATCGTGACTTCCCGGACTATTTTTCCACTTTCAAACGTCGTTTTTGAAGTCAGCTCTTCATCAATAAAGAGATTTGATTTTGCCCCAGCAAAATTTACATTATTCACATGAAGATAATCTCCTTCAACATCGATGATTCGTCCCGCATAATTCATGCGTTCTACTGCAGCTTGCGCATCTTTGTCGATGAAGTATAAAAGGATATGCTTCTGATCCAAGTTCTCGAACATAGTTTGAGACAGTTGCCCCCAATACTTTGAAGGAGAAAATCCCACTGCTTTATAAAATAATTCGAGCATTAGGTTCCCCAAGATACGCTTTCTGTCTACTTTCACATAGTTTACCGGTCTATCTACAATATCAAACAAAGAATAGATCACTTGAGCGCAATCACACCGTTTATCGATATCAGCTGAAAAATTCAAACCATTCACTTGGGTATCTCCAAAGATTCTTAGCATATCAACAAGCACTTTTGAGTCCATGGCGATTATCCCGTCGTAGTCTACTTTTCTACTTGACTTTTGATAGAGTGAATCAAAAAGTTTCAAAGATTTCACATAATCCGGAGACAAGTTACTATCTCTTAAATATAATTTGGAGACATTTTTATGATAGGTTAGGATTTCTTCTGGTGCTTTGGGATGTACTACGATCGAATTATCAAGATCATAAATGTCACTTGAGTCTTTTATTGAGATTTTTCCTTTATTTATATTGAATATTGCAAAGAATGTATAAAATCCTCCAGTTGCACGTCGTTCTGCAGTGTTCTGAAAAAGTATCAGGTAGTTTTTCTCTTCTTCTGCTCCAAGAATATTTGGAAGTTGCTTGAGTAGTGGTTTTGCATCGACAAACATTGATGCCATTCCTTTAAATTGATCTTTTCCTTGTATAATTTGCGCTCTCACCTCTACGTCACCTATTTTTTCCGGGTAGCGATTGGGGTCTATTTGCTCAATTCGTTTCTCGGCTTCTTCTATATTTTTTGCGACAGAGTCAATACTTTCAAGCATCTTATCGAGTGTGAGTACCGCAGTCTGAAGTCTATCTTCTGCGCTTTTTTCATAAAAATTTTGCTCTCCTTGTTTGAAACCGATAAGATCTGCATAAGGATAAATCGCCTCAACTGACTCATCTGCGGCTTGTATGACAAATCTTCCCGCTTCAACACCATTTTTGAAGTCCTGGACATATGGGATAAATGTTGCCCAATATACAGTCTGCGCCTCTTTTTCGAATGCTTGATATTTTTTACCAAGCGAGTTTACACGCTTATCTACGAGATCTATATCGTTTAGCTTAATATCGGCCTGAAGTTTTTTAGCCTCATCTGCAACTTCCATTCCTTTTGCTTTGATCTTCATCGCAGGCGAATACACAAACAGATATCCAAGAACTCCGAGAATGAGAATCAAAGCCCCAAAGACCGATGCCGTAATGAGGACTATTTTTTTGTTGAATGGAAAATGAAAGTTCTTTTTTAACGAACCAGAGTTTGAACTGGTGAGATTCAATGGACGTAATATTTTTTTCATATGGATATTCAGAGATTAAAAACCCCTCATAATATACTTGAGGATATGATAATTGTAATGGGTTAATTGAAAATATCAATTCAAAATCATATGGCTCCTTTACCTGTCAACATTATCAGTGGAGTTCGTGCTATTATGATAAAGTCATTGATAAGTGATATTCGCTCAACATATCGCGCATCTATGATGATCCGCTCATCAAAATGTATCTCCGATCTTCCTGATACTTGCCAAAGTCCTGTGATTCCCGGCTTAACCGAAAGGACTTTATTTACCAGTTTTTTTGCATGAGGATATTCATTTTGTTGATTTTCAAGCTCGTCTGGATAGTATGCTCGTGGGCCGACGAGACTCATGTCACCATGTAATACATTGAGAATTTGTGGCAATTCGTCAAGTGAGTGCTTCCTGATAAATTTTCCAATCGTCGTAATACGTGGATCATTTTGAAGCTTATAGCTTCCTTTTTTGTATTCTTCGTACAATTCTTTGAGCTGTGGATCTGTGCGAAGCATTATGTGGGCATTTTGAACCATTGATCGAAACTTATACATTTTAAAGCGTCTTCCGTGTTGTCCAATTCTTTCAGGAACATCTGCAAAGATTGGTCCTTCAGAAGATAGCTTAATCAAAATTGCGATAATAATTGCAGGAATTCCAAAAATGATTATTAAAACGAGCGAAAGAACCACATCCATGAGGCGCTTGGTGAAACGCTGATATATCTGTCCGCGAAGTGGAGAGCTCTGTTGATGCATGTACATGTGGAAATTATTAAGTTAGTTTTTCATTTTCAGTCCCTTGAAATCCTTCAACTATTTTTTTAATCTGTTGAACTGCAGATTTTCTGGCAACAAGGAGTACATCGTCGGTATTTACTACTAATATATCGTCAAGCTCTACCCCAACTATCATCTTCTTACCTTCGTAATTATATACGAGACTATCCTGGGAATTTTCAAGAAGCACTCGTCCTTTAGTGATATTGTCTTCGCTCTTATGTTCCAGCGCTTCCTTGAGAGCTTCCCATGCCCCAACATCACTCCAGCCAATATCTTCATTGACAACAAATGATGCACTGGCATCAATTTTCTCAAGCACCGCACTGTCAAAACTTATCTCGGGCATTTCTTTGTAATACTTCTTCAAGTTATTCTTAAACTCAGATACAGTAGAAGCATGTACAATCTTCTCTGCCGTTTCGT
>PFSC01000107.1 GCA_002788865.1 Candidatus Roizmanbacteria bacterium CG_4_9_14_0_2_um_filter_39_13 | reverse complement strand
AATAATTAAATCAAAAAAACTTTCCTTTTCCATCCGACTTCTTCGCGGTCATTATGTCGATTATAAAAAGGCGGCTCAACGATGGTTTGAGTATATTGTCGAGCATACTCAACATAAAGATCTTCGAAACAAGCCATTTTATTTTATTTCTTCAAACACTCATAGTATTGTGAATAACCTCACCGGATGGGTGACAAAAGTTGAACCGGAGCTGATTTCCTACATAAAAGAGCACAAAATGAAGCAACTTGTCGAATATTGGAAATTAATTGAAAAAGGAGAACATGATGGATCACGTGAAAATTTTCTCTGGTATATTCTCAAAAAATATGAAGTAGATCATCCCGAAGTAAGAAAACAAAGAGAAAAGTATGAACAGTCATTGGGAATTGACTTTATTGAAGCCAAACACTATTTGGATATTAATGCACAGGTTATTCCTCTGAAAGCGATACGCAATTCCGGACTTGCCGGAAAGCTTGACTGTGATCTTTCATCTTTTGAAAATTCTGAAGCACATATCCTAAATATTGATTATCCTCTCGGATCTGGTGCCTATATGGTGTTATCCACTATCCTTCGCAATGTTAATAATCCTCAAGGTGTGTATATTCTCGGGAAAGCCTCATTTCTCAAGGGAAATTTGGGAGATATTGGTTTGCCAAAGCAAATATTTGACACGTATACCAACAATACATACCAACTTGAAAATGCTTTTACCAAAGAGTATTTCAAAGACTTTAAAACCGGTTCAGTTGTCGACAATCAAATGGTCGTTTCAACAAAAGGGACACTACTTCATCCAGATGAGGTTATTAAGAAATATTTTATGCAAGGGTATTCAGTTATTGAGATGGAAGATGGACCATATCTGAATGCATTGTACGAAACAACCCACTTCAATCGATATCCAGAAGAAGAAACTATTCCCCTGTCAGGAAATCCAATAGATGTTGGCATCATCCACTATGCGTCAGATACACCGTATACTAAGGCAATTACTCTGGGAACGCGTAATTTGGGGTATGAAGGGGTCGAAGCTACCTATGTATCTTCTCTTGCCATTTTACGGCGAATTGTGGAGATGGAGGTGAGAAACTGATGGTACCATTGATTCATCTGCTGAGGTATAATGCCCTTAATGTCATCTTTTGACTCTTTCACCAATCTTTATTCTCTTTCAAAAACATTGAGGTTTGAGTTGATTCCAGTTTTAACCAAAGAACAAGAAAATGACATTATTCGAGAAAAAGGATATTCAAGTGCTATTGAAGTTACTAGGCAAGACAGAACAGAGAAATTCTTTGTCGAAAACAAATACGAAATTTTTGAGGTTGACATTGAACGCAAGAAACGATATCGAGCATTGAAATATTATTTAACCGAACTTCATAAGCTGTTTATTAAGGATGCGCTGAGTAAAGCGAAAGAAAACAATACTTTTAGCTTTTCAAGTTTATTTGAAAAGTATAAAAATTTTGAAAAAGAGAGTAATGACAACAAAAAATCTCAACTTGCCAAAGAAATTAGCGATGAAAAAGCTGGGCTAGCAAAATTCTTTGGAAATAAAGATGGTAAAGGTGGTTTATTCCAAAAGACCGCAGAAGATTACTATGATTGGCTGAAAGCCAATCTCAATGAAAACGAAAAAATTCAAGATAACAAAAATGAAAAGCAAAAAAAGAATAATATTTTACTCTCACAAAATGTTTTGTTGATTCTTGCCAAGAAAATTCAGAACGATAACATAAAAGAAAAAATAGAGAATGACAAGGATGGTAATAATCTATATGCACTAAATAATATTGAATATCTCAAAAAAGGAGAATTGAAAGAGGGCACTCTGACAGAATATTTCCAAGGTTGGTCTACATATTTCAAAAATTTTAACGAAATCAGAGGGAACCTTTATAAAGATGATGGTAGAAAAGAAGATGAAGGCGATACAGAAAATGAGATAAAGATAAGAAAAGCAAATGCAGGGCAAATCACCACCCGCATCTTGGATGAAAATTTTGAAATTTTTGTTATGAATTCTATTTGGGCAGAAACAAATAGAAAAAATATAAAAACAGAAGATTTTCAAAATAAAAATATTGAAGATGGAATTAGTATCTTTGCACCAGAGTTTTATGTTTACTGTTTACTGCAAACTGATATCAATACATATAACGCCAAGGTCGCCGAACTAAATAAATTCTTTAATGAAAGTAAAAAGTCAAAATCAGAGATAAAATATCTCAAGACGCTTCAAAAACAACTTATCTTAACAGATAAGCCAAATGGCGAAGAAGACGATTTTGCCCACGAAATACTGGATGATGACGAACTGATAAAAGGACTGGAAGATTTTTTTATTCTTTCAAAAAGAAAAATAAAAGGTATAAAAACGTTTCTACAAGATAAGATCGAAAATGGTCTTGAAGATATCCAACTTAACGAAAACCAGTTGCACTATTTCTGCACTAAATACTTTGGTTCATGGTCATATATAAGAGATTTATATTACAAGCAAAATAATGTTGCAAATGCAGATCAGCATAAAAAAGACAGTGAATTTAGAGATAAAGAGGGGATATCCAAAGTTGCTATTTCGCTCCTAGAAATTAAGGAGTTGTTGGACAAAGATACAGGCGAAAATTTCATAGAAACGATAAAAAACGGTTGGTTTTCCCGTGATTACAAAGATCCTTCCAAAACAAGTATTACTATGCTGAAAAATGCAGGGGTTTATAAAGAAGAATCAGGAAATTTTGAGAATTTTCTTTCATTCCTAAAATTTGAATTAAATTCATTATTGAACGGGAGGACTTTTTTAACCAAAAGAGAGCAAGAGGATAAAGAGAAGATAAAAACAACCAAGAAATCTCTTGAAAATTCACAAAAAGAGGGAGAAAGAGTTGATGAGTTACTCCTTAATAAATTCTCTGAGGAAAACTTTACTCAAGATATTGCGGATAGTTTTGGAAAGAAGCAGGAAAAATTTGAATCGGCGTTCACCGATCTTAAAAAGGCTATTGAGAATAAACAAAAACTGCAACGTGCAAAGGATTTTGAATGTAAAAAAGCTATAAATGAATTTTGCACAAGAGTTTCTGATATAAATAGATTTTTTGCTTTGCTTAGCGTGCCAGAAGGAGTGACATCTGGGTTTCTTAATACAGTCGTGACAGAATTTAAAGAAGATAATCAGATCGTGCCACTATTTAAC
>PFSC01000108.1 GCA_002788865.1 Candidatus Roizmanbacteria bacterium CG_4_9_14_0_2_um_filter_39_13 | reverse complement strand
CATGAAAGAACTATATCCTATTGCTTTAGTTATTACAATAACTTAAACTATCTATTTCAGCAACCATTTTTTACTCTTAAGCCAAAAATTCACATGAACTACCCCGTAGCAAGCTGACGGGGTATCTTATTTGTCATCCCCGACCCGATCGGGGATCCAGTCTGGATTCCCGCCTTTCGGCCAAAGGCCGATCCGCCTCTGGAGGACGCGGGAATGACAGAGGATCAACCCCGAAGCAGAGCTTCGAGGAATTCTTCTGATTAAAGGAGTGTGGTCTGATCTTCATCCTAAAAGCTCGTAATATAAAAATCTGCAGGAAGTTGGGGAAGTGATTGAAAGATGGTGACGATTTTTGATGGTCCTGATATTGAGTATGAGCGCGATTCAATCAGCTTTCCCTGATTGGGAAATGATTGACCAGCTCCTGCAAGAAATCGAAGTCGAGTACTTCCAAACAGTGGGTGGACGATGATCATTTTTGCATCTGGAAAAGAACTCATATCAATTGTTTGGACTTGATAATTGAATGTTACGTCACCCACGGTCACTGGAGTGGCAGAAACTGGAAGAGAAGTTCCGTCAATCAGTTGACCTGAAGTGCAAGGCTCTACCAATTGGTGTTGCACGATATTACCTGCCCCGGAAATAAATGTCAGCTCAAGTGCTGGAGTTGACCGTGAAGAGCAGTTGCCAGCCCCCTCTGACCCAAAGAATATTGTGAGACTTCCGTCAAATGATGGCGCTGGGTATTCTGGAAAGGCTGCTGTATAGAATGTGAACTGATCGTCTTTTGGGACCAATGATGAGACAAAGTCTGAGCGAGAGGGAGTTGTCACAATGATTTCACTTTTTGTTGCATCTATTCCTGCAAGGTTTATTCCTTGTGATTCAAATGTATACGTTTGTGGGGCACTCTCCGTGTTTGCAATTTGTAGCCCCACCTCGATTCCGGCATCTGCGGCTGCAAGTGCACGAACCGACTCTTCTTGAAGTTTTGAGCCCTCGGTTTGAACAGTAAGTTGGTAAGAAGAGGCAGCTATCACCGTCAGAACGAGCGCGATCATTAGCACAATAATAATCAATGCCTGTCCTGAATTATTTTTGTAATACATATTGATTATTTGATTATCAGCTATTTTAAGGCGGATTTTACCTCTTCATTCCCAAGATACCCCTTGACCTCGTTTATTATTTCTTCAGGAGTGTAGTCACTTTTTATCATGTAGCCTCGTACTCCATAGTCAACGGCTTTGGCAACTACCAGATCTTGCCCCAAATTGGTCAATAATACTATTTTATTGAACGATATTTTGCTGAGTTTGGAAAGCTTTTCAAGGATTTGCAGTCCATCCATTTTTGGAAGAATCACATCAAGAAGAACGAGATCATATGTATTTTTTGAAAGCTTATCAAATCCAATCTCGCCATCTTCAGCACTATCTACAGAGAATCCCTCCTCTTGAAGAATTTGAATATATAGATCTCGAAGATACTCCTCATCTTCGACGACAATTATTTTTTTTACGATTGTATCAGACATGGTTGTTTTGCTTACCTCATGTAATTTTCGATTGAGGTAGAATCACCGTAAACGTACTTCCTTTGTCTGCTTCTGATTGTACTGTAATATCCCCGCCGTGTAAAGAAACAATTTGTTTGGAAATATACAATCCAAGTCCTGTTCCTGGTTGTCTACTGTGTTTTGAGTAAGAATAATCAATTTTGCTGAACTTCTTGAATAGCTTTTTTTGCTCTGATTTAGGAATTCCAGATCCGGTATCTGATACTGAAATCTCTACACATTTCTTATTCATTAAAATACGAATAGTGATTTTTCCATTTTCTGGAGTGAATTTCAGCGCATTTCCAACAAGATTCTGGAATACCTCACGGAGCTTGATGCTGTCCCCGACTATCTTGTACGTTTCTGCCTTATTTTTTTCTAAAGTGAAGTCTATATGTTTTTCTTGTGCAGTAATCTTGAGCTCTTCATACACCATTTGAAGTGTTTCAGCAATATCAAATGGGAGGTGCTTGATTTCGACTTTACCCCGTTCAATTCGCGAAACAGTCAACATATCATTTACCAAACGGATCAACCTTTCAGTAGATTTATAGGAAATATCAAGGTATTTTTTCAAAGGTTGCTCCACCTTTTGTGGAGATTTGTTGATAGCCATCCACAAATAGCTTTTTATGGCAGTCATGGGAGTTCGGAGTTCATGAGAGGCAATCGAAACAAACTCATCTTTGAGAAGATCAAGCTCTTTGAGGCGTTTATTTGCTCTTTTGAGATCAGCATATATTTTTGCTCGTTCTATTGCGATAGACACCAGCTCCATAAGCTCTTTTAATGTCTCTCTCTCAAATCGAGTCAATGCACCCACATGTTTGTCAAGACATAGGCATAAAACACCAAGAGCCTTTCCTCCGAATACTATTGGGTACAGTACGGTCGTCTGAATATGTAACTTCTCTGAGATAGCTTCTGATACTTCTTCCGTAACCATTGGAGTTAAGATATCATAAAGAACATTGGTCATTCTTTGCTGTTTTTGTATTGTTGAGACAACACAAATATTATTTTGATCTTTAAGATGAATCCTCAATTTGGTAAATGGTTGTTTATACTTCTTCAAATAACTCGCATGAGTCTTATTTAGGTCAGAAACAGCCACAGAGTGTAATATCTTAGCCTTATAATCAATAAGGGCTATGAAGCCTTTTTGAAATTTCAACTCCTGGACTATTGCATTTATGAGCTTCTCCGCAGTTGGTTGTAAACCTAGCGCAGTGTTAATAATGTCGTAAATCTTGCTCAATATAGATAATGTGCGATTATGAATCGTCAGCTCGACATTACGCTCGTATATCTCCTTATTTACGCGGGCAAGTTCTTCTTCCAAACTAGAAGAATTTGATTCTCGAGAAGTAATGTTTTTTGTAGAATTATGTGATAGATCGGCCATGATTATTTATCATTTTACATGAAAGGTGGTAGTAATATATACGGTGAGTTTATCGATCTATTTTAGTATGTCGGGAAGAATATCTGGGGATACTGGTGGTATTAGCTCTCGAACTGCATCTTTACAAACTTCAATTGAAGCTTTTCCAAATAGTTTCTCGTATTTCTTTACTAGTTCATCGAGAACCAATTTCGGATCCCCTTGGAGATCTGCAGATCCTTCATCTGAAAAATGGATACCCGCGACCATTTTTGCTTGGGAAAGAGCAATTGGGCCTATGATTGAAGTCTGTTGTTTTATTATCGTATTCACAATACTTGAATAAATATCCATAGTGAAAAACTAATTAAGTATCACTAATATCAAAACTACATACTCCGAAGCTAATAACAAACAAGGCTGTCGCAAAAAGTAAATCAGAAGTATTTCCGTTGTAATAACTCCCGATAGTGGTGGTATATGAGAAAGAAAAATCAGCCAAAAACATGAAAATAAAACCAAGTAAGGTGATAAATACTGGAACCCTAAATCTTCCACCTAGGTACTTGAACGACAGTCCAAATAGGAGAAAACTCATTGTCAAAATTATCCAGTCGCCGATAGGGTAGAAAAAATCTAGAAAAATTTTTAAGACTCCACCTTGTGATTCTATAGAAGAATTTCTTGCAACCACAAATAAGAAATAATAGCTGATTGCTGCTGCAATTAGCGGGAGGAAAATTAATAATATCTGCCCATTCTTTCGTCGAAGGCTCAATTTTGCACCTGTCGCCTTTGATAAGTAAAATACACCAAGTGCCCATAATGGCACTGCTAAGGTGTATCCCATATCGGCCAGGGAAGGGTACGGCATTTCTTGATTGAGTACAAAAGTATAAAATGACCAAATAAAATTACCCAAACTCCACGAAATAGTCCCCAACGAAACCAATAAAATAGCTTTTCCCACCGCACTTTTTTTTCCGCCCCAATGATTAGATACCAATAGTCCCATGACTCCACCCAATATTGCTAAAACCGCTGTGGAGTAGCTAAACAATAAATTAATTGGCAGATCAGTAATATGAGAAGCCTGGATGCCAATCCAGTAAATGATATTAAGAAGAAAGAACCCCAATAAAAATGATGTCTTACTATTAATTTTCATTAATATCTTAATATTAGAACTTTGTAGTACACTTTGTCAAGTCATCATGCCTATAATAATTAACCCTATCAAGGTAAACACGATTCCAAGTTTTTGAATATTCAGTAGTTTTTCTTTTAGAAAAATCACAGCCAAAATTGCAGTTATAAGCAAATGCGAAGCTACGATGGGTGAGACTAGGCTCGCTAGACCGTACTGATAGGCTAATGCAATAGCAATTAGTCCCAACTCAATAAAAAAAATGCCTATAACCGTATATATTAGACTCGCTTTGCTCTTCAACAAGTGCAATTTCCGGCCCGCCTTGTCGTATACCATGAAAATTATAAGAATTGGAATATACATAATATAAACAAAAAAAGTGAACGTAAAACCATCTACTTTGTTCGTAGCCAATTTCGTCACAAACTCTGCAGTACCGATAGTAAAAGCTCCAAACAAACCCCATAACATCCACCTCTTTCTATTTTTCACTATTTTTTTTTCTTCTTTCTCTCGACTGATCAAGATTGTACCGAAAACTACCAGAATTATTCCTATCCATTGATATAAATTGGGCCACTCGTGTAAAAAGCTTATTGCCAGAAAAATAGTAACTACTGGAAAAGCATTTATGAGACTTATCATCAATGAAATATCGCCAACACTGATTATGTAATAAAAGATGGCATACATTGTCGCCGCAATCAAAGCATACAATATAATGTCAATTCCTACGTTAATATCTACTCCCCAAATCCACAAAAATGGCACAAGTATCAAGTTGACAATAATCATAGCTATGAAATTATCAAGAAGTGGAGTTAGTTTTACCTGACCTCTCTTCACTAAGACTTGACCAATTCCAGTAATAAATGCTCCAATAAATGCAAATATGAACCACATATTTTTATCCCTGAACCAACTGATAATAGCGCCGATACTTTTCATACCAAAAACTCACGTCGTTTGATCCCGATGGCAGATACGCTCCCCATGGTTCAAAAACCGATTCAATGGTTGGATCTAAATTTAGTACTTTTCGAGGAGATGTACTGGTTGTTATAAACTCTTTTATAAAATTTTTGTCATTGCTAAATACTACATCAGTTAGATTTATGGGATTCTCAACCAACCACTTCTTCCACCCAGACCCTTTAAATTTTGCAACTCCCACCATTGGACCAAATAAACTTTCTCTTAAAAAAGAATGGTCATTTGATTTTAACTGCAGAATAATGGGAGAGATATAGTTTTCCCCATGCGCTAAAGGGCCATTTTCAGAGTACAAAATTGTATAGCGCTGTGAAATTTCTTGTATGTTTTTTACTTGGAGTTGAGAAAATAATGGCCCCATTTGAAATGTATTATTTTTGTCTGGTGGGCCTATTTTAATTTTTCTTATTAAGTCTAAAAATAGTTGTATAAACTCCTCATGTATTGATTCTTCGATGATTATTGCTCTTATACTTATACAAATTTCACCATTACATCGAATAAGCCCATCACGACAGTATTTTGCAGCCTTTTGTATATTTGCGGACTTGTCAACTATTACCATTGTGCAACCATCACCATCTACTAACACTTTTACACCTCCATGTATTCCAGCGATTAAGGTTTGCTGCAAATATTTAGAACTTCCAACATAGTGTAGTAAATTTGCAGATTCTAAACTGGACAGCACGAAATCTTTTGCATCTGAAAAAACAATACTGAACCTCTCGAGTCTTTTTCTACCGAAACTGCTACGTAGACCCTTAATTAGAAGTGCAACTGTCCCCGCGACTCCGAGTGAAGGCCTCAATACCAATGAATTTCCCGACCAAAGGGCATGAATCAAAATAGTCAACTCTGTTATTAACGGCGTATTTCGTGGAGTAGTTGCCGCAATCAAACCATATGGTTCGGAGCTCAGCCTTATTTTTCCATCAAAACCTTTTCTGAATGAAAAATTTGTGATTTTATCGTCTACTAAGATTTGGTTTAAATGCGAATGATAATGCAGGCAAAATTCTATTGAAGCGTCGACCAAATCCTCTGAATCCTTCTGGGTAAAACCCGAATCTAAAACTATCTGATTTACAAAAATATGGCGATTTTTTACTATATATTCAGACAGTTTAATCAGCTCGTGAAAGTCGTTATTTGCAGAAAATTGATTATTTTTCATTTGCTCAAAAATCCTTTTGAGCTGAATTTCCGACAATAAACTAGCCCTTGATATTTCCTTTCCATCAATCGGGCTCGTATTAATTTTTATGATTGATCCTGAAATAAGCTGCCCTTGAATTAAGTTTTTGACGACTATCATATTCGTTCATCCATTGGTAATTTGCAATTATTATCTAGAAGTATATAATCAATTACACATAATAACAATTAACGAGACTCGAAAATAATTTTAATTCAATTACGCACTATGTATGAAATATAGAAGACTGGGCAAAACGAATCTTCAAATATCAGAAATCTCCATGGGCACTTGGCAGATAGCCGATGATCCCGAATGGGGGAAGGGGCCTGAGGAAAAAGACAGTTTCAAAGTGTTGCAACGCTATATCGATCTAGGAGGAAACAGCATTGATACTGCATGGGTATATGGTTGGAGTGAAGATAAGCCAAAGAAACACCTCTCTGAAGAATTAATCGGACGATTTTTACAACAAACTAGCCAACGAAGCAAAGTCATCCTCACTACAAAAATACCTCCACTGAATCAGATGTGGCCAATATCAAAAGATTCGAGGATTGAGAATATATTCCCAAAAAAACATATAATCGACTGTATTGAAGATAGTTTAAGAAGCTTGCAAACTGATTGTTTGGATGTTGTTTTGTTCCACGTGTGGCTTGATACATTTAATGAAAATGACGAGTGGAAAGAAGTATGCCAACGATTAACAAGCCAAGGAAAAGTAAAGTTTTGGGGACTATCGCCAAACTACTATGACCCTGCAGGTTGTCTTAAGACTTTAGAATCTGGTGAGATCTCAGTCGTTCAATGCATCTTTAATATTTTTCACCAAAAACCTATTACCGATCTCTTTCCAACTGCCAAAAGATTGGATATTGGAGTCACTTCTTGCGCGCCATTTGATGAAGGTGGACTGACAGGAAAACTTCATAAAGGAATGACGTTTCCACACGGTGATTTTCGCGCTCAATATTTTGCGGGATCACGATTGGATGAGCTGGACAGAAGAATTTCACAATTAACATTGCTCCTTGAAGACGAAGCTACAACTATACCCGAGATGGCTTTAAGATATATTTTGAGTTTTGATGAAGTTTCCTCTGTAATACCAGGAATGAGAAATATAGACTATGTCAAAGCAAACATCGACCTTTCTGATGGCAGAAAACTTTCTAAAATAACTCTCAAGGAATTAAAGAGGCATTCTTGGGAAAGAAATTTCTACCCATGGGCTACTGAATAGTACCCTACTTGCCCAAATAAACATCGGCACAGAAATGATCAACCCCGACGCAGAGCGTCGAGGTATCTCGTGTCATCCCGAACTTGATTCGGGATCCAGACTGGATTCCTGCCTTCGCAGGAATGACAATCACGACGCAAGCGTCGGGGAAATGAAACTACCCACGAGCTTACGCTCGGGGTTTCGTATTAATCAAACAGCGTAGCTGTTTGCCCCGCAACTATCGAAGCGGAGAGCGCCTCCATCCCACGAGCTTACGCATCGGGGATTTGATAGCGCTGTTAAACCCGGAGTGGGATTAATTTTCTTTCAGATGACGCTCTACAAGAAATATCGTGGCATAGAGAAACTGATCGGGAATGTAATACAGAACTCGACTTAGTGGACTTGAGTGCTCTTGAGCAAACATACCACGAACTAAGGGAAATAAATGTGCTCGGTTCATATGATGAAGTGCAAAAAACTCCTTGAAGTGTTCTAAGTACGTCTCAAATTTTATTTTTGTATGGGTATTTTTATACCGAACAACCCAATCTATCAGTTTGTGAATCTGTTGTAAGCTAGATTTGTCAATTTCTCCCATTGTTTTTTGTGTGGGTAATTTTGGATAGATATCTTTCTTTAGAATAAGTTTTGTAAATTTATTCCCATAGTTAATTATTTTATTCCGATCAAAAGGTGATATATCACTACTGAGATACTCCAAGTTTTCGTACGGTAGTAAGATTTGGATATAGTCAAAATATGACATATCCTTGCGAACAAAATATTGTTTGGAGACTTGAATGATTTTTTGCTTTGAGAGTTTTATATCTTTTTTCCTATGCTTTAAAAACAACATGTTAAATACATCTCTCGGAAGTGATGGTAACAGTGTGTAAGATAACTCTCTATCCATGAAAACCTGACCGTATTCGACAATCTCGGGATAGTGACCCCCAAAAAACTCAACAGATAAACTTTTTGCAATAAAATAACTTCCTACGTCTGGATCCAGATACGCTTTTGAAAACGGTTCAAAATCACATTTAAATATGTTCCATTTAATTGCAACATCAACTTTCCAGCTGAATTTTCCTTGAATTTTTTTCCATGTAGTTGAATGAGACTTCTTGCACCTATCACAATGTATAAAAATTTCATTTCCTTCAATTTTTATAACTTCAGCCATATCCAATTTTTTGCAATTCGGACAAAGAGGCCAATAGATTTTTTTCATATTATACGAAGGAAATTTTTTCTTTAAGAACGTTCGTATTTCCTCCATTCGAGTAAAAACAATTTTTTTTGCAAAATCGTACAAACCTGACTCATACGAAGAATACGCGTCGATAATGTTGGGCAAAATACCGAGATCTCGAAATCTTTCAAGTATTTCTGCTTGAAAGTGGCTTGAATAACTATCGTGACAGTTGAACGGATCAGGGATATATTTTATAGGCATACCACAATATTGCTCGAATTCTTTTATCAATTTTTCATCTTTATTTACTGCTACACGTAGTTGGCGAAAATTTAGAGGATCATAACTATCATCAAAAAGTAGAAAAACTACGTTGTTGTTACAACTTCGCAGGTGCTGAACTATTGAGTCTGCCAATACAAATTCTCTCAGGTTCCTCTCATCCCCGAGATGGGAGCTGGTGATGCCCGTTCCTATTGTAATTGGCCTCGTCTTAATATTTTTTATTCTATTGTTTATTTCTTCCTTCAGCTCTTTGTCGATAAGTTCTTGATATGACATGGTCTATTTAAAACTGGCAAAATACGTCTTTTTTGAAGCCTCTAATATTTATATAGGGTATAGAGACGTAGACTGGATAGATCATTATAACAATCATTTATAAATAATTGTAATTATTATACATACTAATTGAGCACTAATAATGACGCGTGTAATATCAATGAACTACCCCGCAGCAAGCTGCGAGGTATCCTATTTGTCATCCCCGACCCGATCGGGGATCCAGACTGGATTCCCGCCTTTCGGCCAAAGGCCGATCCGCCTCTGGAGGACGCGGGAATGACACAGGATCAACCCCGAAGCAGGGCTTCGAGGAATTCTTTTGATTAATAACGTAGTTAATCTAAAATGAAGATCTCAATCTTACTCCGAAGTCGTCTCTCTCATATGTTTTAGAATCATATCTCGAAGAAGTTTTGATTTTGTGACTCCTCGCTCTTTGCTAGCATCATCAATATACTGAAGGAGCTTTGGACTGAGGAAAAAATTAAAGCGTTTATCTCTTTTTTCACGAGCTGCTTCAAGAGTTTTTTTCAGAACTTGAGAATAATTTTTATCATTGTAACTTGCTACAATAAGCTTTTCATCCTCAACTCCACTGAGAAAGAATGGGGTATTGTCTTTATAATACAAAACAACGGTTGGCTTTGATAATTCAAGAGATTTTTGCACAATGAAGCCATTCCCCAAACTGTGGGCGCTCGATTCTATTACGCAAATATCCGCATCTTGTATATACTTCATTTTTTTTTGGTAATTACTTACCCGCGCATCACGATTCTTAGCCATGCGATCTACATACTCTTCATAAGTGATCGTAATAGCCTCATCATCAAGATGGGTGTATCCAAGAAGCTCGAGCTCTTTATACAGAAGTTTATAATATTTTCCAAAATCCTTCTCGCCTTCATACGTTGCTGTAAAAAATATTTTCATAAAATCATTATAACATTTGTAGCTTATGTATCAACTAGCTCTATATTGATACTTAAACCTTGAATCCCATGGATAATCTCCACCTAACATAATAAAGCGGATACAATCCTCAATAACAGGAAATATTTTCTGAATTATCTCAACGATCTTCTCTTCCTTTTCGTTTTTTAATATTTTCTTACTTGATTCAATTTTTTCCATATCTATATATGCGTCGCGTACTGACTTGATAAATAGTAATTGTTGCATATAGGTAACAAAATAATTTTCACTTAATGGAAGTATGTTTGTATACGTTGCCAATTCATCAGTATTACTATAGATAATATTATCTGAAACGGTAGTCACTAATTCTTGAGCTGTCTTATCTGCGCTATTTTTTTCTTTGGTCAATTTCGACACTCTTTGTTTTGATTGTCTCACAATAAGGGGGGATTGCTCTTGAATAAATTTGATAAACAATAAATACTTTGAGACATTTATTGGGACCTTTTCTTTTGTACCCTTCAGGAGCTTGTCAAAAAAATCTTTGATATAGATAGCCACATCTATCGACTGAGTCTCACTTAGCCCCAATTTTCTTTTCAAATATGCATCGTTTCTGAATCGTTTTATACATATTTTTTTCATCTTGATGAGTATTTTTGACGATACTGGTAATGATTCAAGCATCTGAGTACTCGAATTATTCCTTGATTTTACGTGGAAAAATTTTTCAACGAGTATAAAAACCGAGATAAAATCTTCTAACACAGAAATTTTCCTATTAATATTTTCAGCTCTTCGCTTGATTTGCTGAAATTCTAGTAATATGTTTTTTGAAATTGAAATGGAATTTAATTGCTTGAAGCGCCCAAGAAATTGCACTGTTTCTCCAACATTATGAGCGTGTAGTCGTAATGGCGAATCATAATACTCGCTTGATAAATTTTCCGTTATTTTGTTTTTGAGTATTGAGCGAGGATACACCGATTCTTCATGAAGCAATCTTCCTTGAAAATTTGAATCCAAAAAACCCGCTAATCCAGATTGTAATGAATGTCCATGATCAAAAAGCCACTGTAGTTGCGCGACTTCTTGACAATGAAAAGGTGTCAAGAGTGATTTTTTTCGGTCAAGAAGTAGCTTTGAGTCCTTTTGTTTTAAAATTATCGAATGCATCCATGTATTTGACCTCTCCGTATCAAGATGGTCTATTTGCTTTCCTCGTATGTGAATTGTTGCCTTATTGAGATTAAACTCTTTATACAGAGCGGGATATTTTTCTTCAATATAATTTTTTACGCAGAAAAGAATCTCCGGACCGAAATATGTATACATCACCCACGCTTTTAATTGGTCATTAGAATTATGATAACCATTTTCAAGTCCGTATTTCTTTTCAAGAGCTCGTAAATACGGCTCAACAATTGCTGACCATTTTTGTATGAGCCCTTTAGACTGTAAATTAAGTTCGGTAAAAGGAAGTGATATAGTTTTACTATTTGGGTCAAATAACCGAACATATCTCCGAACTGCATTAAATATACCATCATATATGTGTTGAGTTACCGATTCGGCATCTTGAAGACCGTAATCTTCCATCCGGAGATACCAAGGAAATGTTTCATCGTACATAATATTTAATCCATATCGTGGTATAAGTGCTCCGGTCACCTGGGTCCAAGTTGGCGCTCTCAAAGAAATCTCTTTTATGTATCGTGGTATTATAGACGCCGCATTTTGGTGACGTTGTTTTAATATTGCAAGAACTCTCGTATCAATACTTTCTAATGCGCATGCTCCACCCGTTGTAATGATATTTCTCATATCTGAATTGTTATGAAGCCATTTTGTAAAATTCATATCTATCAACATAATTTTTACCACAGCTTCTCCATATAATTCTTTTAAACGGTCAAACTCTCGTCTCGTTAATTTATTCCAACTTTTGGCGCTTACTGCATACGCAAGGTACGAAGATTGTTGTTCTGGGGATATTGAGCTGTTGCTACGAACCAACTGATGACATTTTTTCGTATTATTTGCACGAGATATGTCAAATGATACGCGCGACTTTGGTTGGTGCAAATATATAGAAGACGCCGCCTTTTGCAATGTAAGGAATTGCCCAAATGTTATCGATTCATTTTGTTTCATCACTATATTTGTTGAGAATAATTATTGAAGAATAAATTATACTATAAGTTATATAATAGAACATTTTATACACATTTACTACTCATATCTTTCAAAGTACACCTTTAGGATCTCTTTTGCAATAGGCGCAGCAATTTCTGATCCTTGACCACCTTCTTCAACCAAAACAGTGAGCACTATTTCCGGATGTTTAAATGGTGCAAAAACCGTAAACCATGCATGAGGGTCTTTTGATTTTGCATGAGATTCAGCTGTTCCGGTCTTGCAACCGACTTCAATTCGCCTTTGAATAGAGGCTGAACTCGTGGCAACGTTCTCTTGCTGATTTGCTGAGTTGCTGAGTTGCTGAACGGCTGAATTCTCCTGCACAGAAAAGTCAAAAAATGGATACCCTGTGCCACCTGTGGAACACGCTCTATGCATCCCTTCTCTGACCACATCATATGTTGCGGTAGACATCGGCAACTTCATACAAGACGCATCTTTTGTTGATTGGTTTTTGAGAAGTCGAGGTTCGCAAAGATATCCACCATTGGCAAATACCGCAGTTGCGCGCGCCACTTGAAGAGGTGTTGTCGCGACATATCCTTGACCTATAGATAAATTGTATGTGTCGCCCAAAAACCATCGCTCACCAAGTGTATCTTTTTTCCAAAATGCAGAAGGAATAGTTCCTACCGATTCAGCAATTCCAATATTTGAAGGATTTTGAAACCCAAATATTTCTGCCCATTTTTTGATTTTATCTGGCCCCAATTTTCCACCGAGAAGATAAAAATAAATATCGTTTGATCGTTGGAGAGCTTTCAACATATTCACTTCACCTTCCGTGCGCCCATACTCCAAAAAATACCAGTTATGAAATTTTAGTGGTCCGGCCTCAACAAACCCATTGTCTTCGATTGTTTCATCTGGATTTATGATTCCTTCCTCGAGTCCCGCTGTGGCAACAAATATTTTGAAGGTTGAACCTGGAGGATATGTACCCTCAGTCGCGCGATTGAATAATGGTTCGTCCTCATCAAGAATCAACTCACTTGCAGACTTTGTATCCCCATCTTCAAATATTTGAGGGTCATATCCAGGAGTCGATGCCAATATGAGCACTTCTCCCGTATCTGGTTTTAACCCCACCACTGCCCCTTTTTGATCACCAAGGAGCTTTGTCGCCTTTTCTTGTAATGAGATGTCCAACGCCAACCTGAGATCATCTCCCTTTTGTGGATCGAGCACGCTCAGGGTTTTTAACTGTGCGCCATGCGCATCCACTTCGACGAGTTTTTTCCCGTGCCTGCCTCTAAGATCGCACTCAAAAAATTGTTCTATTCCTTTTTTTCCGACTTTATCTCCAAATTTCAATTTATTTATACATGTATCATTATCGAAATCTGTTGCATCTGCAGACTGTCGATATCCAATAATATGACTTATTGCGTCCGAATATTTATACACACGGTTTGAAAAAACTCGATCTGAGCTATCTGTCAAATCTGGCTGAGTGCTCGAGGCAAGCTCGATCCCCTTTCGATCATAAATAATGCCACGAGGCGCTTCAATAATAAGCTCCTTCACGCGATTGTCTTCAGAAAGAAGTGAGTAATAACTACCCTTTACGATAGTCAGTTGAAATAAACGAGCAAGTGCGATCAAAAAGAATACCGCCACACCAAGTCCATACAGCATGAAAAGACCTTGAGTAAATGAACGCTGTTTTGTCGCAAACGACATAGATCCAGTATCCCCTTTATGGATGTAAGAAAGTTTTCTCATGAGCTCTTATTCTATCAATCTTTTCTCTTCTTCTGAAGCGACTACTTGAAAACCTACATGAGACTGCCCTGCAAAAAAGAGCCCTTCGCCGACTCCAGCCGAAAGCAGGAAATGTTTTTCCCCCCCCGTCAGATAAAATGTTTTGGTGATTTGATCAACCGCAGCTGTTGATTGTTTGAGAATGATCTGTAAACTTGAGTTTGTGATAATGGCTTTTCCTTCTTCTGTGCCCAAAAAATCCTCAACATCTTGTGTGATTGTTGTCATCCCGAGCTTGTATTTCCGTGCTCGTTTTGCAAAGCTGTGAAGATATGCACCCGAGTCTTTGTTCTTGATCAAGTACCATGCTTCGTCAACGATGAGAACTCGCTTCCGATGCTCACCTCGTCTCACGCGGTGCCAGATATAGTCAAGGATTATATACATTGCAACAGGTCTGAGGTTCTCCTCAAGATCACGTATGCCAAACACAGTAAATGTATTTTTTATATCAAAATTTGAGCGGCTATTAAAAATACCAGATGCCGACCCCCTGACAAATTTTTCGAGTCTATCTGCAAGTTCTCGCGCTTCAATAGCCTCCATGCCTATCAAAATTTTATACAAATCTTCAAGAAGTGGTGGGTCTTTCGCAAATGTTTCTGGGTCTTGTGTGATCCCTTTTTCCCGGTATGTCAAGACAAGGGCGCGGTCAAGAAGTGCATCTTGCGAAGGTGTAAGCTCTCCCATAATGACTTTCATGAGCGAGTGAAGATCAAGAATCTTATTTGAAAGTTCGTCTGGTTCTGGTTGCTCTGCATTGAGATCAAATGGATTGAGTTTGTACTCTGAGTTTGCTGAAAAGTCCACAAATTCTCCACCGAGGTTTTTACAGAGCGTGCGGTACTCATTTTCTGGATCGAGAATAATGACATCTGTGCCCATAATAAGGAGACGAAGTGCTTCAAGCTTGACCATGAAACTTTTCCCTCCTCCTGATTTTCCAAGAATGACACAGTTTGCATTTTCAAGCGTGAAACGATCGAAGATGATCAAACTCCCATCGTGTTGGTTTATCCCATACATTACGCCTTCATTTCGGGAAAGAGAAGCAGTGGAAAATGGAAAGGTCATAGCAAGAGATGTTGTGTCTATATTGCGCCATTCCTGGAGCTGGTCACGAAACATCGGCAATGTTGACTTAAAGCCCTCTTCTTGCTCGAGTGTGGCTTGTTTGGATACTATAAGAAGCGACGAGAGGGTCGAATCAATTTCCTTCGTGACGCTGTCGAGTTCTTGTTCTGAGTCAGCTGGAACCGTGATATACAAAGCAAACTGAAAAAAGCGCTCTGCGCCTTTTGCAAGCTCTGCTTGAAGAGACAAAGCATCGTCAAGCGCTACTTGCACTGTTGGGTCGATCACTTTTCCTGCTTTCATGTCGCTTTCAACCGTCGCCTGCATCTCGGCAATTTTTCGTTTGAGCTCATTTAATATAGCTTTCGACTCCGAAGGGTACACAAACATAGAAATATTGAGAGGATGATCATACGTAATGAGAGAGTTCAGCCAATTTGCAGACACATATCGTGGATATCCAACTACAAAAAGTGTCCGATAGTATTTTGAGTCTATTTTAATATGGTTAAAATCTACTTCAACATAGGAAGGAGCAACTATATCACGTATTGCCACATCGCCCTTTGCCATAACATCGACGACTTTCTGAGCACCTGTTGGCATTTTTCCAGATGTGCTACTTTTCCCGCTATTTTTTTTAGATTTTTTATTTGAAAAAAACATAATATCCTACAATGATTCTATTTCTTAATTTTTGATCCTTGAATAATTCTACCCACTTGTCAAAACTACATCTGTATAACTATCTATAGGCGCAAGTTGTTTTCCGGTATTTGATGGGTTGTAAATATTGTAAAAAAGCTCTGTCATTTCTTGTTGTTGGAGGATGGTTGGTTTGAGCCCAACTTTTGCCAAAAGTCTAAGTAGATGATCTCGTTTTGGATACAAAGATGTTTTTGCTCTGTTAAAAATATATTCTTTTCCATACTGTTTTGCTTTGATTCCAGTGACACCCATCTCGAGTGGATTAAATGGAACGGCAAAAAAGAACCGCTTCTCCATGACGGTATTTTTTTTCACAATCATTTTGATAAAATCGCGGTAATCTTCAAGGCGCGATTTGATGATTTCACTTCTCTGATTATCGATCTTTGACTCCAAATACTCGACATACGACGATATATTCATCATTTTTGATATGATGACAATTTGTACAGGAAATGACAAAGAGTTCAAGAGGCCTGAATACGAATAAATCATGGACATCTGATCTTCGGTAGATAGGAGCCAAAAATTGACCGCACCAACCTCGACGATGGTCACAGCAGAAAAATCTTTCATCAACATAATATCATCTTTGATCTCATCAATCTCAATAAAGGCTTGAGTTGTCGATCTTTTGGGCGATGTTGGTTTTATTTTTGACATAAAAAAATATATTCAACGAGCAACCTCTACTCTACAGTGTTTCTTTTGAATAAATCATGAGGGGAACTTGTTTTTCTGAATCGATATGTACATTCATTGTATCAAAAAAGTAGTTTCCTTTTGGATCGCTGATCTCAAACTGATAGTCCCCAGAATGTAGCGGACTATATGTTGCAAATACCCCATGTGGGTTTGTTTTTAAGAGCCGAATCTGCATGCCGGTTGGGTCTTGTATCGAGACCATTGTGCCCGGAAGTGGGATTTGTTTCCTATTTTTCACCACTCCAGTGACGAATGGCTGTTTTATTGTATCTTGTTTACTTACAGCTGACTTTCCTAGAAGTTGAACGTCTGCTTTTTTTATCTCAGTAGGGTTTGTATTTTTAGTTTGTTGCAATAGATCGTTGATATGTCCTTGTTGTTTTTTAGCATGAACTTCTGCTTTCGTTGAATTTTCATTTTCATCTTTTTTGGTGCTTTGGATGTATGCATTGAGCTTCTTTTTTGTTTCGATATGAGTGAGCGCAAGATGTGGATCAGATGTGAAATACAACTCTTCAATTGAGCCAATTTTATCGCTTTGTTTTTTGAAAACGTACTGTGTTGGGGAGTTTATTCGTTTTATAAAATTTTTAAGCCATGTTTCAAGTGGACGATCTTGAATAGGAATAAACGCAAATGCGATTCCCACAACTCCAATCAGCACTCCAAGGACGATGTTTACGAAAGGAATTGGAATAATTTTATATACAATAAATCCTATTGGGAAGAAGATAACTAGATACAAAAACTGCCTGAGCGTCATAAAGCCAATGAGTTTGAATTCGAACGTAGTGATTTGACGTGGTACAGGGTGCTGGTCCATACAATCAGTATAAAGAAGAAAACAGCAAGTATAAAGGGAGATTCTTTGATGATATTATTATTTTCCTAAAGCCTCTTTTACTAGGGCATCTGCCTCAGTATTTTTATCTCGAAGTACATGTTTGTATGATATGGGAAGCCCAAGCTCCATTTCAAGCATTTTGATTTTTGAGTGGAGTGGTTTTATGTCTACGTTTTTTACTTTATAAAGACCATTCACCTGATTTACCATGAGAAGAGAGTCTGATATAATCAACAAGCCCTTTGCGGAAACCTTTGACTTCTGAATAGTATCGCGTACAAACTCAAGAGCACGAATAAGCGCTGTATATTCTGCCACGTTGTTTGAGGCAATCCCAATGCGTTCATTTTGAGTGTAAACTTGTTTTTTCCCATCGTATATGAGAAATCCGTATGCTGCCTGACCAGGATTATTTAAAGATCCTCCGTCGGTATATATAGTGAGATTCATGAAGATATTGTAGCAGAATGATACCCTCGATACAGAGCATCGAGGTATCTCGTGTCATCCCCGACTTGATCGGGGATCCAGCCTGGATTCTCATTTTCATGGGAATGACAAAGGGAAGGTGCATAATGTGAGTTATTTATTACATTTGACTATCAAGGTACTCCTGTTGTCCAGTAACGAAACCTTCGTCAATCTCTTGCTCCCTAGTAAAAAAGTTCTCATGTAGCGAAGGAACCCATTCAATCGTTCTTTCAAGACACAAAAGTTCCCCTATATCAACGGGCTGTTCACCACGTTCAAACGCCCCTCTATAATTCAAGGCTAAAAACTGTAGCTGGTGACGAAAATCAATAGCAGCATCAACATCTTTACAGACTCTTGAATCAAAATATTCCTCCACTATAGCTGAGGCACACGGCAGTTGTTCATGAGTCATAATCTATTTACTATTTAGTATAGTCAATTGATAACTGATATCTTTTTGTTAGAGCTCTCCGAGCTTTTCTTTTCTGTCAGCCTCTTGTTTGACGAGGTTGAGGAAGCGTTCAGTAGAAGATATACGTCTATGACCGACTATACTTGAGATATATTCGAGAGTAGCCCCATTTCGCAACTGATGTGCAATAAAGGTATTTCGAAGATCATTTACCGTTGCATTTTCTATTCCCACTTCTTGAAAACATCTATCAATGATCTGTCTAATATTTCGAATCAAAAGTTGATTTCCTGTTCGTGTGATAAAAATGAAGTTTGTTCCTCCATTTTCTCCTCGAAGCTTCGAATACTCCTCGATTGCAAGTTTTGCGGCATTATTTAGAGGTACATCTCGCTCGATGTTCTTGCCGTATTTTCGTATATGGAGCTTATCCTTATTCACATCGTCAAGCTCAAGCATTGCAAGTTCGCCTATTTTTATTCCTGTTTGAAGGAGTGTTTCGACAAGAGCATATGTGCGAGGCTCTTCTTTTGCGACATCACGAAGTGCTCTGTATTCCATTTTGGTTAAGATTCGTGGTGGGGTTTGGGTATATTTGGGATGAGAAATATCAAAAGCAGGATTTGCCGTGATGACATCTTCGTGCTTCAAAAAACGGAAAAATGTACGAATTGAGTTCAGTTTTCGAGAAGCTGATTTTTTTGTGTACTTTTTTTCAAGAAGATTTTGGATAAAGCCTTCGATATCGTCTTTTCGTACGTCACGAATATCGGTTTTTTCACGTCCTGCGAGGTATCCGATAAATTGCTCGATATCTTTCTTATAAGCCACCACTGTAAATTTTGATTTTCCTTGATCCTTTAGGAAAGCGACAAATCGCTCTAAAAGCTTCGGGAGAAAGTATTCGTCCATATGAGCCTATAATATAGCATATGAATATTCAAATAACAACTTCAATATTGCCCTATATATGCGTACACGATAAGTATTTAATACCAAAGTAGGTATACAAATACATCTTAATAGAACTTATTACTATTTTGTGACACATGTTTTTTTTCTTTTTTGTGTATATTCAAATCTTTATTGTCATTTTTTTTGGAGTTGAACTCAGCAAATATCAGAGGTACAATGAGTGACTCTTGTTACAATTTTTCAATTTATTTTATGGCGGTAATATCATCTTCTCAAGATACATTTCAAAAAGATGTTCTTGATGAAAAAGGTGTGGTTTTTGTTGATTTTTATGCCGACTGGTGTGGGCCTTGTAAAGCAACTACTCCTATTATTGACGAGCTTGCGAAAGATTTGAAGGATGTGAAGTTTGTCAAAGTAAATGTCGATGAAAATCAAGATTTGGCCGGAAAATACTCGGTTTTTTCAATACCTACATTTATGGTATTTGAGGCCGGTGAGGTGAAAAATCAGTTTGTAGGTGCACATAGCAAGGAAAGTTTTGAGGAAGAAATAAAGAAAGTGACCAACGTATAAAATAAATTCATCTAAAAAATGCGTTGGTCATCCTGAGTGCGACATAAGCTCACATGAAGGATCCACTATCTCTGGAGCACGCGTATCACCTTTCCATGGACTTGCTTGAGAGTGAGATGAGCTTGTTTGAGCATAAACATTGCTACCTCAGCAAGCCAACGAAAGGATGAAGTGACTGGTTTATGCAACCCTTCTATGACTTTCTCATCTGAAATAGGGAGTTGTACTTTGTGTTTTGAATCAAGCGACGCATGGTCTACCGACTGCAGACCAGCTTTTTTTAGGTCTGGATGAATCTCAAAGTCATCATGGACGACTTCCACGAACTTTTGTACTTCTTTGTCTTCGATTTCTGGCTCGGTATCAATAAACTCTATTTCTTGAGGTTCTTTTTTTTCAATGGCGATCTCAATTGGTTCTCCCTCTTTTGAAATCGTGACTGATTGCGTGTTTTGTTTGATCAAATGATCGACGGGAGTGTGATTGTTCGGTTTCGCACTCTGCTGAGAAGCGACAGTGCTGAGGAGCTGTTTTTTCTGTGTTTGATCATCATTCATAGAATTAAGTGTACATGATTTCTCAATGGACTAATCGCATTTTTCTCCCTTATAGTCATCTTTGTCTAAACCACAATGCGGACATTTTCTGTAACCCTTGCCCGATGGGATATCCCTACCACAACCACCTTTTTTTTTTGGCGGACAATGAAAATGCGGAGTATGAATAGTGCAACCACTCTGCCCACAATTTTGTATACCTTCTGCCCCAACAATACTCATCGCATCCGCTACTGAAAATCCATTGGCAATAGCACTAGAAAATACATCACCTGAAGATTGTGCAACTGGACAAGAAGAACCCATCACTGTCAGTGGTTGGTAATCTGCCATGTTTTTTGCAAGCATGAAAAGCACCTTCTCATCTTTTACCTTGTGCTCAAACATTGAGAGTTGAGCTTGATCATGGAGAAGCTCATTAGCGTTGTCTTTTTCATAATATTGGCGATTGACAATTCTTGCGGTATTAAACATTGCACCAAAAAGAATTCTTCCCTCAGCATCAAGCTCTTGCATACGATTTCCATCGTAATTTGGGTCAAGTTTGGACATCGTTTCAACAAGCTGAATATATTTGTGGAGCCATGGTTCGATCATTGGTAGGAGGAGCTCTCTGAATTGTTCTGATTTTTCAATATCTTGATCTGTGATCCCAAGTGATTGATATATCAACGACAAGTCCTTATCGCTCTCACTCCTATACACAATTGGGTTTCTTAAAAAATCACGTGCACTTTCAAATGATTCTGCCGATGCCACATTATTTGATGAAAAAGTATTCGCAAAAGACGTATAAAGGCCGCGACTGATTTCAATATTTTCAGCAGCTTCTTGATAGCGAGGAAAGTACTCTCTAAATGGAAATCCTCCCAAAGCCTCATCATACTCATCGGCGATAAATGTATAAGCGAAACTGTAATCTGCCTTAGGTGGAGATAGCCATATCGCTCTGCTTGCTCCCTGAAGTATCGCGCGGCTTATTGTTTCAAGGCCGAAAAGTTCATCTCCTTCGCGAGAATCTCTCCCTTTCAGCTGAACAGATCTTTGCGCCATATCCGAGACATCTGTTTCCATCATGTGGATACTGCCGTCGCGTTTTATGATTCCAGGAAGTACTTTTGCCTTTATTTCTCCGGCAGACTCCTCAAGGTAAGAAAGAACATTTTCAACTATATAATGTGCGCGACCTTCAGGAGATAGCTCCTGCAACTTTAAAAGTCTTTCCGCATCATTTTTTGGGCTATATGATTCAAATATTGACTGTTCTCGGATTTCATCAGAATTTATTTTTCGTTCCCATTCGGGAACCGATGCATCGTAATCGACAGGTGAGACGAGTGAGTCTGATTGATGAAGGGCGAATCCTGAATAATATAATGCTTGGGGTGAATCAACAGACATAACAAGGTCCCTGCTCGGGGTCACTGTTTGATACATCAAACAGATCAATAGTTTGGTCGGTCTTCGGACTTATCAGCAAATGGCTGACTCACCGCTGCGGCACAGTTGCTGAATTACACAGCATTCCCATTTATTTGAACTCCTTCCGTTCTGTTTTAATGCAGAAAGTGGCATTCACCAAACGAATAAATAACTAATGTGAGGTCATTATACTTTTTCGTTGAAATAAATCAATCTCAACTTGACAATATGTACATTTAACTGTACGATTAACTTCTATGTTAATCGATCATAATAATCTTGTTCAAAAAACCGAACTCCGACAGAACTTAGCACAGATCCTCGCACGTGTATATAAAGGCGACACGTTGTTTATTAGTGACAGAGGGACAGTAAAAGCAAAAATTACTCTTGTTGAAAGTGAAATAGACAAGAAAAAAAAGATAAAAAAAATAATGAAGGAGTTGAATAAAATACGAGACCAGCTTGCAGATGTGGGTTGGGGTAAAGAAGATTCTACAATGGCAATACGTAAGATGCGTGAAGAACGCTCACAATATTTATTAGATCGTGATGGATAATCGCTATGACTACCGTTGTTCTTGATGCATCAATCATCATAAAATGGTTTCAAAAAGAAAGAGAAGAACAACTTGAAGAGGCTGAGATTCTTTGGAAAAAACAATTGAATCAAGACATTCAAATTAATGTTCCAAGCATATTATTTTATGAGTTGTACAATCATCTCTCGCGGAATCCCAAAACAGATATTGGTTCTGTGATGGGACTTATTCGTCAAACGGATTTAATAGAAATCGAGCTCGATGCAGAACTCATATCAATAACAGTTGGACTCGTAAGAAAATATCATATTTCATTTTATGATGCGACCTATATTGCTTTGGCCGAGTCACTCGAGTGCGACTTGATTACCGCAGATAAAAAGCTCGTAAGAGGTGTTCACCTTCCTTTTGTTAAACTCCTTAAGTAGATACATTCTGTTGAGTATTTTCAAGCATGAAAACCTATCAAATTGTTTGCTCATTCGTATCAAAAATACGAGCATATAAAAATAGTAAGTCAGACAAACGATTCAGATACTTAAGAATGGTTTTTGTTCCATCATTTTTTATTTTCCTACTACCCAAAAATTGTGTCACGCGCCTTTCTGACGAGCGAACCATAGCTCGTGCAACATGGAACCTGGATGTTTGTTCTGAGCCTTGTGGAAGTACAAATCGCATCAATTTTGGAAGACTTTTTTCCATATGTGTGCTATTTTTCTCAAGTATCAAAAGATGTTTTTTTATTCGCGCTTCATCTAAAGTTGCACCAGAAAGATATGCCATTATGAGATATAGATGAACTTGAATATCGGAAAGTTCGCTCTTGATTTTCTTCTCGGAAATAGATTCAATCGCCAAACCAATGAATGAAGTCGCCTCATCCACAGAACCGCATGCTTCAATCTGTAGATCATATTTTACAACCCGACTGCCTCCAAAAAGAGCCGTTGTGCCATCATCTCCTGTTTTTGTTGTGATGCTCATATCAAGTTTATTCGAATAGTGTTCATCTTTGTTTATTGTTTATTGTTTATTGTTTATTGTTTATTGTT
>PFSC01000005.1 GCA_002788865.1 Candidatus Roizmanbacteria bacterium CG_4_9_14_0_2_um_filter_39_13 | reverse complement strand
AATGCTTGTTGCGGTGATTGTTTTTTATAATCCATTTGAAACAATGAGCTCTGGATCGATACTAATATTTTCTCCTTTTGCCCTGATGCACGCAATGATTGAAGAACCAGATCTTGTGTATTTAAAAGATATGGTGAATGCTCGCTATTTTCTGTATGAAAATGGCGGGTTTAGTATGAAATTAATTGCAATCGAACTATTTTCACTCCTGTTATTTCTCATTTTTAATTTTGGCGCTCGTATTATTGGGTTTATGTACCTTCTGTATAAACTTTATAAATTTCAAGCAAAAAAATATCATATTTATGTACTACTGATAATAATATTCTCTACGTCGTTATCGGTATTTTTTATCCAAAAGGGAGTGTGGTGGAATACTGTCCAATTTTTTTACTATGCAATATTTCTGAGCAATATTTTTGCTGCTGAGGTTATATTTATTTTATTTAAAAAGAAAAAATTATTGAACATTTTTGTCGGAATACTACTACTCATATCATTGTTGCCAGTAAATTATGATTACTTGATGAGTACTCTCTCGAGCAATTCAGCATATATTAGTACTCAAGAAATAGAAGCTCTTGAGTATCTTAAAAAACAACAAGACGGCATTGTTTTTAGCTCGTTTCATTTTGCAAATGATAATTCAAAAAATGGATTCGACGATACTGCTTATATTCCTGCATTTTCAAGAAAGCTTGTCTATCTTGACAATATTACTCAACTAAAATTGTTGAGCCTGTCATATGAGGATCGCCTTGCAAGAATAGGGTTAAACGATTGCACAGTATTTCAAGAAGTTGATTATGTGTATTTCAAAAAAATTCACAGCGATCAGTATCTCAGGGCATGTGAATTGGTACTTAAAAAATCATTTACTCAGTCTTTTGAGAACGAAGTAGTCCGAATCTATTCAAAGATAAAATAAGCAGATTTAAAAGAATAGTCATGGTAAGGAATTCTCACGATACGTAAGTTGCTCTGTAATAAGCTGTACTGTTTTTCGTTTAGACATGCTTCCGAAATAATGGTCATTTTTTCATATTCTTTTTGAAGAAAGTTTTTTTCTGCATTGCAGTTAATAAAGTTTTTATTATTTACTTTCATTGTCTTTGTATTTGAATAGTCTCCACGAATATTTTCGAATGGAATGGTAGAGTCGATCAATATGTAGCTTAAATACAGCTCGCTTGGTTCGGTTGTATATATGTTGATTGGACGGTCGGTATTTTTCATTAGGTACTGAGCAAGTTGTCTTTCTCTTTCAAAAAAATGCTCAGAAACTATTATGGGTCGTCGATAATAATAATTGAATGCAAAATGAGTGGTACTAACGAGAAAGAGTCCAAGCAATACGGAAAGAATAATTCTTTTATTCGTTTTTGAAAATGATTTAATGAGAGAGAAAAAAAATACAACACCCGCACCAATTAAAAATGAGAATCCAACCGACGAGAATGAAGATCGAAATGCAAAGGTGGTACTTGATGAATTTATCATTGATGGAGTCATCCCAACAATGATAAATCCAATGGGATAAATGTATTTCCATTTTTTCTTGATTCCTGAATATATAATTCCAAGGTAGAAAAAGATAGAATATGGCATGAAAAACTGTCCAGCAGATGCGGTTCCATTTACGGGATCAGGATCTCCTTGCTTAAACAAAAATTTAAAGCCTACTCCTTCAGAAATAATGTTCAGAATATAATCTATTGAAGCAGTCACTTTGTTGAAAAATAACACTTCAAGTATTGTTGGGGCGATTGATGAGTTTCTTTTATATACAACATCGTTTGATAAATATTTTACGTCAAAAAAAATTAATTCTTCAAGTCGACGATTAGTGACAGATTTATCAATGCCAAGACTACTGAGTACGAGAAAAATGAAAAATCCGATACTCTTACAGATATCGATGAATGTTTTTTTAATGCCTTTTTTATGAATGAAATAAAGTTCCAAGTAAATGAGTAGAAATGGTATCAGGATGCGATATCCCTGATATGTATAAAATGCCAAAAAGAAAAATACATAAGACCAAACTCTTTTTTCTCGAAGAAGGAGAATTGATGCGGCAAGACTGAGAACCAGCGCAAGATTCACTTCAAGTGCAAGTCGAGACATGTGGAATATCCAAGGGTTGAAGCAAAATACAACCGCAGACATCAAGGCAACAGTGCTCTTTTTTGTGATAGTTTGAATGAGGTGGAATATTAGAAACGGAAACAAGGTGGTAGTCAACACGAATAGCATACGGGCAGTGTCAACAGATCGAAAAGGTATCAAGAGCCACCAAATCGCTGTATAGTAAATCGTCAGAAAAGATGTTTTTGGATGGATATTTTCAAAGCTCAATGGTAAAAACAAACCATTGAGGTCAAAGCCAGACCGAGCTATTGAGTATCCTGTTAATACAATGTCTCGCTCGTCATGAAGGAGATACATTTGATCTAGAAGCGGGATTCGAATGAGCAAAAAAAGGAGCGCAAGGATAATGAGAGTTTTTCCATGAAAAAAACTCTTTAGTGCGTGTGTGAGGTATTTCATTTAGTAATTACAGATAATACAAGCCAGTTTTTATTCTCCAATAATTGTGTATCGTGTTTATTATAGTCAAAAAATCCATTTGCTTGTTTCATTTCTTCAATTGATTTAATAAAAGCAGTTAATACTTCCTTTTGGGGCGTAAGACAGATCAGATCAGTATCAGTCTGAAAAATTACTGTCTGACACAATGGAGTCAATGATGCCGACATCGATGTTAAGTCGTTCAAGTCGGTGAGCATTTCATAACTTTTCCATTCTTGAGATTCAAAAGTTAGAAATAAATAGTGCTCTTGAATTATTGACATGAGTTTGGAGCGAATAGGAATTTCTAAAATTGTTCTCTTATCTATTCCTTCCCTATTAAATACAATGATTCCAGGAGCATATCGTTCACGCACTTCCCAAAAAAGTTGTGCAGGGATATGACCATTATTTATTGATTCTGAAATGAGATATTCGAGGCTTTGCGGTCGAAGAAATGAATGAAAGGAAGACCGAAGTGATGGTTGCAGTAAAATATAAAGCAAACAAAAAAGAATAAAAAGGATTACGAAAAAATGTTGTTTTTGGATAAAGTATAATATTTTCATGAGGTCTTACTTTGCACGCAATTGGATTCCTGTAAGTCTTATATTGATTATATCAATTTTCTTTGTATTTGATCTTTTTGTTCACAAAGGAGTTCCCATAACATTTGACGGGCCAACACACATTGCAAATATAGCACAAG
>PFSC01000052.1 GCA_002788865.1 Candidatus Roizmanbacteria bacterium CG_4_9_14_0_2_um_filter_39_13 | reverse complement strand
CTTGATGCTGGAACTCAAGCTGAAGACTTTAAAGTAGCTCAAAAGAATCTGGACGAGTTCAAAAAGACATATGAGACTGAGCTTGAAAAGCTTCAACAGGAGCAAGCAACTCAGGCAGGTGAAGAGCAACAAATAAATCCAGCATCACGAGAGTTGACATTGCCAACACCTCCTCAAACACAGCTAGACAAGAAGATCGAGCTTCCTGAGGAAGCATCGCCAGGAGCAAATGTACGGTAGTATCCATGCGTTAAGAATATAAAGATGTGGATTCTTCACATGCGTTCAGAATGACACATGATAGAATAATGAGCATTTCTGCGATGCGCGTATTACAAAATGCGACAATGCATTGACTCCCCCTGTATATTCGTGGTTTAATGAGAATATGAGACTTCGAATAATTCCTATTTTATTGTTGCTTTTCACGATAGTGCTGGCGTTTGCGTATCGAGTTTCGGCGTCAAGCTTCACGCCGATAGCCGCCTCGTTTTCCATGAAGGAAAAACCTCCAATTGGCGCTATTGTTGCCCAGAATGGAGACGGATTCAGGCTTTCCAGCAGAAGGTACGATACGAGGGTTGTGGGTGTAGTCGTTGAGACATCTGATCTCATCATAAAATATGAAGAAGATGTGCCAGGTATCTTTACCGATAGGTATATTGTTGATGGCGGAGAGGTGGACGTTTTGATCAACGACTCGAATGGAACAGTGCAAAAGGGAGATTATGTGACTACCTCAGACAGTCCGGGAGAGGGCATGAGGGCAGATACAGATGGTGTAGTACTAGGGATCGCTCTTGAAGATTTTAAAGCGCAAGAAGGGAAGAATACCGACATGGTTCGGGTTGCAGTAGATATTCGAGTTTCTACAGTAGATGACGCACTCACTATTGAGGCATTGTTTGCGAAATATGGCATATTTGGATCTCTCATAAGCACACTCCTTAACACATTAAAGATCGCACCAGCTAAAATGTCACAAGCTCCTCTTTTATTTCGATATGTTCTTTCGATATTTCTTTTGATTGCCGCTATTATATTTGGATTTCTCTTATTTGGGAGGGTTGCAATCCGAGGTATAGAGTCTTTGGGAAGAAATCCACTTGCACGTTGGACTATCCTTTCAGGGATATTCATCAATATCACGTTTATCACTCTCATGATAGGCTTTGCACTCATTCTGGCATATTTCATAGTCACACTTTGATAGGAAAGATAAAGCTTACTTTACATTGATGTATCAATATATACTAACCCTTTCATAGTAGTATTTGGAGCAATGATCATTGCAAGTTGAAACGATCGTTTCACTACGTCAGACGTGGCTTCACTCAGAATGACAGACCTTGTCATCCTGAAGGCTCTCTATGTCATCCTGATCCCTACTAAAATCGGGAGAAGGATCCAGTTGTTGATTTGCTCTGGATTCTTCGGTCGTCTCCGCCAGCTGGCGGATCCTACTCAGAATGACAATGTTCATCTTTGTCATGCTGATCCGCCGACTGGCGGAGAAGCATCCATTCGTTCTACAATACATGATTAACTTAGTATGCATTTTCATAACAGCATTTAATAAGTTCAAATAATATACTCAATATAGTCCTATAATACAATTTCTCGACATTCAGAGCTTTTTTTGGCTCAATAGAGCCTAAATACACTTGACATCAGAGGTTGTTTTATGTTTATATGAAGGTATACACCAACGTTTTGATTTCTTGATCATGAAAAAAAAATACACCTTATCACCACGAGAGTTTGCAACAGCAGTTGGAGTGTCTGCATCGACCGTTCGTAGGTGGGAGCGTGAAAATGTTATAGGATCTGTTCGGATTTCTTCAGGGTACCGCCTTTTTTCTGTATCAGATATTGACATTGCCAAACAGCATAGCAACAGCCTATACAAGGAAAAAGTCAGTAGAGGGCAACACCAACTCGTCACGAAAGAAGACGCAGATATTCTGGGGATCGCTGGTACGAGAATTCCATTGACTAAACGACATCTGGTGACGTTTGCAATCATGAGTGTATTGTTTGCATTGGTTGGGTTTGGATCAAATGGTTTGTTGCGTCAGAGAAGCTCAATTCAGTCAAAGCTATTTGATACATCTCGCGAGAATCAATATGTAGGAAGTGACTCTTTCAGTCGCAGAATCTGGTTTGCAGAAGTGCTTGCAGCCCAATCTGACAGTCTCAAAAAAAAGATCTTGAGTAATGTCGCATGGGAGTTTCGAGGTTCTTTGGAAAACCCAACGATCACAGTCTTTGGAAATTCAGAGTTTGTCGGAGACATAAACGCAGACGGGTACAATCTAAACCTCGGAACTGGCAGCTTGACCGCATCAAACGTGATTTATTCTTTGACAGCAGGCAATGGCATCGAAATTACCGGAGGACAGACGCCCACAATATCATCCACTGGGGTGACGTCTTTTGAAGAATTGACTGGAGATATTGATGTTGTGGCAGGATCAAACATCACCATCACAAAAAGTGGCAATGAGCTCACTTTTAATTCTTCGTTTACAGATACGACGTATACCGCAGGAACAGATCTTGATCTGTCGGGAACCGAATTTTCCCTAGAACCAATCTTGGATACAGTAACGACCATAAATGGACTCACCACCATCGCCCCGGGAGGAATACTTACGATAGATGATACCGGAGGGCTCGTTATCCCAGTAGGTACTACAGCTCAAAGAGCGGGAACTCCGACCATGGGCACCATTCGTTACAACTCTTCTACTTCCCAGTTTGAAGGGTATGCCACTGCCTCTTGGGGCTCTCTGGGAAGCTTAATTGATGTAGACCAAGACACCTACATCTCAGCAGAAAACAGTGCCGGCGCAGATAACGACCAGTTAAGATTCTTCACGGCAGGATTTGAAAGAATGTTTATCTCCGAAACAGGCAATGTGGGAATCGGGACGACGACTCCAGCTTCAATGTTTTCAGTTGGGGCATCTTCACAGTTTCAGGTAGATTCAACAGGTAACATTGTCAAGTTGAACAATGTCACAACATCATTCCCATCTTCACAAGGAGTGGTCAACAGTTTCTTACGGAATGATGGAGCGGGGACACTGACATGGGCAGATCCCACGGGTACGGGGGTTGCAGGATTCTGGCAGAGAAATGGATCAAATCTGGCACCAACAAATATTGGAGACAACATCGGCATCGGGACGACGGGACCGGGGGCATACAAGTTGAATGTTAATGGCAATACAAATATTACTGGGAATCTTGTTGTT
>PFSC01000105.1 GCA_002788865.1 Candidatus Roizmanbacteria bacterium CG_4_9_14_0_2_um_filter_39_13 | reverse complement strand
GCTACTGGTACGGGCAAAACAGCGATATCTTTTCAAGTAGTTTGGAAACTCTTTCAATCACGTTGGAATCTGCAAAGAGATGGGTCAAGACAACCAAGAATATTGTTTTTAGCAGATAGAAATATTCTGGCTGATCAAGCCTTCAATGCGTTTTCGGCATTTGACGAAGATGCTCTTGTAAGGATAAACCCACTGGATATTCGTAAAAAAGGCAGTGTTCCCATGAGTGGTAGTGTTTTCTTTACGATATTTCAAACGTTTATGAGTGGTCCTGAAAGTACGCCGTATTTTGGAGAGTACCCACCTGACTTTTTTGACTTTATCATTATTGACGAATGTCACCGTGGTGGGGCAAATGACGAGGGCAATTGGCGGGGGATATTGGAGTATTTTTCTCCAGCAGTACAGCTAGGTATGACTGCAACTCCAAGGAGACAAAATAACATTAATACCTATAGATATTTTGGAGAACCAGTATATATTTATTCTCTAAAAGAGGGTATTAATGATGGGTTTCTTACGCCATTTAAAGTGAAAAGGATTCAAACTACTTTAGACGAATATGTGTATGTTTCAGATGATCAGATAATAGAAGGGGAAGTTGAGGAGGGTAAGGTGTATGAGGAAGATGATTTTAATAAGATTATTGAAATCAAAGAGCGAGAAACTAAAAGAGTTCGTATATTGATGGATGAAATTAATCAGAATGATAAAACTATCGTGTTCTGTGCGACACAAGCTCATGCTGCTGCAGTAAGAGATCTCATAAATCAAATGAAAGAAAAAAGCAAGGATCCGAACTATTGTGTGCGGGTAACGGCTAATGACGGCGCTCGTGGCGAACAATTTTTGCGGGAGTTTCAAGATAATGAAAAAACTATTCCCACGATATTGACTACTTCTCAAAAGCTATCAACAGGAGTTGATGCGAGGAACATTCGAAATATTGTTTTGATGCGTTCAATAAACTCCATGATAGAGTTCAAACAAATAATTGGACGAGGAACAAGACTATTTGACGGTAAAGAGTACTTTACTATTTATGATTTTGTGGATGCCTATAAACATTTTGCTGATCCTGACTGGGATGGTGAGCCGGAAGTAGAGACTTCTTCTATCGAGTATAAAAACTCGAAGGCAAAGTCGCTGATGGTTAAAGATGCACCAACTGATGAGTTGAGTTATCAAGTAGGAAAGAAAAGAATGATTAGAGTAAAACTTCGAGGTGGGAAAGAGCGAGAAATCCAACACATGATATCAAAGTCGTTCTGGGGAGCTGATGGAAAACCTTTTTCTTCTGAAGAATTTATAAATGCCATGTATGGAACATTGCCAGATTTATTTAAAACCGAAGAAGAATTAAGACAAATATGGTCAAGCCCAGTAACCAGAAAACAATTTTTAGGAAGGCTTTTTGATATGGGTATTGATATTGAACAATTAGAAAACCTTCAAAAAGTGGTTGATGCTGTAGATTGTGATTTATTTGATGTTTTATCTTATTTAGCATATAACACACCGATGATAACGAGGAAACAACGTGTAGATAGTAACAAAGGGAATATCTTTAATAAAATAGATGAGAAACAAAAAGAATTTTTAGAATTTGTTCTTTCAAAGTATGAGGAAAAGGGAACTGAAGAGCTTGATGAAGAAAAACTACCAGTGCTGCTCAATATGAAATACAATGCTATAGCAAATGCCGAGCAACAACTGGGAGATGTGGATCAAATTCGATCCATCTTTTTTGGATTCCAGGAGAATCTTTATTCAAAGATTACTTAATTTTCAAGCACAGGGTCTAAAAAGTTTATCAAAATAACTTGGGACACAACAACCTATACGATAAATATATCTATGACATTCACCCCTCTCATCCACAAATCCATCACCTTGGCGACACGTGTGCACCAAAACCAAACCCGAAAGGGAAAGGATGTACCATATATCACTCATCCTCTTGCAGTGGGCCTCATTCTTGCCAGAGTGACAAATGATGAAAATATCATCTGTGCCGGAATACTTCATGATACGATCGAGGATTGTGAGCCATATGGATCGGTGATAAAAGAGTTTCTAGAAAAAGAGTTTAACGGAGAAATTGCTCAAATGGTCAATGCTGTCACGGAACAAGACAAAACACTTCCCTGGATGGAGCGAAAAATGGCAGCTCTCTCGCATATCAAAGATATGGACCATGATTCGCTCCTCGTGAAGTCGGCAGATGTACTCCACAATCTCGTAGAGCTCAATGAGGATATAAAAACGCATGGAGATGAAGTATTTTCCAAGTTCAATGCAAGTAAAGCAGATACCATCAAGCGCTACTCGAAACTTATTCCTGAAATAAAAAAAGCATGGGACAAAAATCCACTCATATCAGATCTTGAGATTGCTTTGGAGCAGTTGCTTGCCTAGATATAGTCTATTGATGAATTTACAACCGAGGGGGTTAGATGAAAAAGTATAAAAGGAAGAAGGGAATGCTGAATTTTCAATTTCCATTTTTCAATTTTCATTGAATTTTCAATGATCAATTTTCAATATATTGTCATTCTGAGTGGTAGCGAAGAATCCATGTTTGCGTATGGATCCCTCGGTCGTCACTACGTTCCTACTCAGGATGACATATGCGGGATTGCTACACTTCGTTACGTTTCTTCGTTCGCAATGACCCTCCTTCACCAAGGCTTCGGAAGGACGCAGCATGGTGGATCCCCGCGTTCGCGAGGATGACAATGATGCTGGATCCTTCAGTCGTTTCACTCCCTCTGGATGACAGTGGGGTAGCTAAGTTTAGTAATATCTTCATTAAAATATGGTAATAATATGTGGTACCATTATATAACTTATAAATTACATCTTATTAGCTTAACTTCAGATTATGAAAAAAATAAATACACAAGGGTTGGAGATTTATACGTTTTCACAAAATGAAAATGATTATATTTCACTCACAGATATAGCTCGGTACAAAAATCCTTTGGAACCAAAAGACGTTGTTAAGAACTGGATGCGAAATTACTCCACTATAGAGTTTTTGGGCATTTGGGAGCGTATAAATAACCCTAATTTCAAAGGGGTCGAATTCGACTCCTTTAAAAAAGATGCCGGCGCTAATAGCTTTACTCTGTCCCCTCAGTTGTGGATTGAAAAAACAGGTGCTATTGGAATCATTTCTCGATCGGGAAATGGTGGTGGCACCTTCGCACACAAAGATATTGCCTTTGAGTTTGCCACTTGGATTTCTGCAGAGTTTAAGCTGTACTTAATCAAAGAGTTTCAGAGACTCAAGGTCGAAGAAAATGAAAGACTGACTCTAGGCTGGGATGCCAAGCGAATGCTTACAAAAATAAACTACAAGATTCATACTGATTCTATTAAAGAGCATATTGTTTTACCTCAAAAATTATCTAAAAAAGATGCTACTGTTGTGTATGCGACCGAAGCGGATGTTTTAAACAAAGCGCTCTTTGGTATGACTGCAAAAGAATGGAGAAATAAAAATCCTAAGAAAGATGGTAATATTCGTGATTATGCAAACGTGACTCAACTAGTGTGTCTTTCAAACTTGGAAAATATAAACGCAGAGTATATCGAAAGAGGAATTCCTCAAAATGAAAGGCTACTCACTTTAAATGAAAGTGCAATACGACAAATGAAATCACTCTCTGGGAATCCGAGTATAAAAAAATAGAGAAGATTTGATATCCTTCAGCTCCGCTCAGGATGACAAGGTGGTACAATTGACTAATCTTGAATAGTGTAGTCTCATGTGGATTACTTTGAAAAAGCATCAAACAAACTAAAAGCGCGGTGGAGAAGTCTCACGCAGAGACTCCGCGCGTATTTCAAGCGTCTTCTTTTTCCTCTTCGATATTTTCCACTAAAACTGGTCACATACTCTCTTTATTATCTACTCAAATTTATCCTACTCTTCATCATCGCAATGATAAAAAATCATTTTCGAGACAATACTCTTCCCATTCAGAAGTCTCAAAAATTTTCTCAAATCAATCTGCATAGTCGCAGTTTTTCTCTATATGTTTGCATCATTGTTCGTGATCGCCGACTACATCAACAAACAGTATGGATACTACGGAAAATTCTTGTGTTCATTTGATGCCAAAGATCGCCTGCGAAATTCCGTCGTCCGCATCGTCGGCGGATACTCCGAAGGCACGGGATTTTTTATATCCAAAAATCAGGTCGTCACCAACTTCCACGTCATCGCAGATGAACCCGCACCAAAAATCATCTTTCCCGACGGATCATTTGTGACCCCAGTCAAAATGGTCGGAGACTCCATGGCAGATCTTGCCGTCCTCTACATTGAGGAAGAATATCCAGATCTTGTACTTACCCTTCCAGACGGTGTCGATATGATGGAAGATGAACCGGTGCTCTCAACAGGGTATCCGATGGGGACAGATCTGACTGGAGAAGCAACTATCCTAAAAGGGAACTTTGTCGATTATAGAAAATCAAAATACGACACAGTAGGATACATACAAACAAACCTCACTCTTGTCGGAGGCATGAGTGGAGGACCGCTCACTGACCAGTGCGGAGAACTTGTGGGAGGTCAATACCATGGGACTTGCCGGAATCTCACTCTTTATCAGTGCAGATCACGTCAAACAGATGCTGCCACGCTTGACTGAAGTGGAAATTGCACACATTGCGGTCGATCCCTCTGCCTCTCCTGAAGAAGCTGTACGAGCCTTTTATACCTATCTCAAAGCACGGCGGATGGGAGAAGGATTTAGACTGCTCAGTCAGGAATATCTACAAAAAACAAATTTTGAAGAATGGACCAATAGATTTACTGATATCTTGGATGTCAATATAGTTTTGTCAGAGCCGTATGAAGACACAGACGATACCGTACATGTAAAATTTGTCACTAAAAACTGGAATGATGGAGAAGTGGACTATCACTACTATGAAGGGACATGGACGATGGTAGTCGAGGAGGAAGTGTACAAAATTCAGAAAGGAAATATCAAAGAAGTGGAAAATCCTGAATGGGAATGGTTTTATTGAGAGAGGAAAATGCTAAATTTTCAATTTCCATTTTTCAATTTTCATTGAATTTTCAATGATCAATTTTCAATATATTGTCATTCTGAGCAGTAGCGAAGAATCCAAGTTTGTGTATGGATCCTTCACATGCGTTCAGGATGACAATGGGGAATGGATCCCCGATCGGGGTCGGGGATGACCCTCCTTCGCCAAGGCTACGGAAGGGCACAGCATGATGGATTCTTCGCTTCACTCAGAATGACAACGAAGGATCCTGCACTCTCCCAGAGGCGAGGCAAGCAATATCATCTCACAATCTCAATATCAGAAGCCAGTGGCAATGCAAAGCGAATGATTTTACTGGTCATACAGACCGGTAATAAGAACACGTTTGCTTAGAGTCTCATATAAAAAAGTAACTCATGGATCCCCGACGCTGTGATCGGAACGAGCAAGTTCAGAATGACAAAAGAGAAAACAGTTTTCTCAATTGAATACCCACACAGAGATATGCTAAAATACTTGGCATGAAGAAAAAACTTCGCAAACTATTTGGATTTAAAAATATAGCTCGATTTATTATCATCATAGCAACATTGCTTCTTGTCCTCACGAGCTTTGCTTCATTTTTTCTTATTTAATGATTCAAACACCCGAACAAGTTGACTTAATCTTACTCGCGTTGCCAATAGAGACTCTCCCAAAAACTGCTCCGCGAACCATATCCCGACTTCAAGCCACAGGAATAAAAACCTATGGAGATCTGTTGGAATACTACCCCTTTCGGTACAATGATTTTTCGATAACGTCTCAAATCGGAAACGTGCAAGCAGGAGAAACGGTGACCGTGCGAGGCAACCTAGAATCAATAAAAACCGTACCAACACGCAAGAGAATCACGATCCAAAAAGCAGTACTTCGTGATGAGACTGGAGTGATCGAGCTTGTGTGGTACAACCAAGGCTACCTCACAAATACACTCACACCTGGTAGTGTAGTATCTGTATCAGGCGTCGTAGAATCCCAAGGAAAGAAAAAATCCATGAAGCCGATGGAATATGAACTTCTTGCCACAGCTGACTCAAAAACAAAACACACGGGGAGAATTGTCCCAGTATATCCAACAATTTATGGACTTTCTTCAAAAACAATTCTCGAAAAAATATTTTTTGTACTCGACTTGCTTTCCCATGCAAACGAGTCGATCGAACTGATACCTGAAGATATTCTCAAAGAACACGGGCTCATGGGTCTACAGAAAGCATATGAAACAATACACCAGCCTACAACAATGCGTGAAGTCTCGGAAGCTCGGAGGAGACTTGGGTTCAACGAACTTTTTATCCGTATTCTCTCTTCAAAAATGATAAAAGAACGCTGGTCAAAAGAGCAAACAACCGCGCCAATCAAACTAACGTCTGATGACAAGAAGCGTGTGCAGGAATTTATCAAAAATCTTCCGTTTGTTTTGACTGATGCGCAAAAACGAGTCACTGAGGAAGTCCTCGAAGATATCCAAAAAACAGTCGCAATGAATCGATTTTTGCAGGGAGATGTCGGATCAGGAAAGACCGTTGTCGCAACAATTGCCGCATATGCGACTCATTTGCAAAAAAGGCAGACTCTTATCATGGCGCCAACGGAAATCCTCGCACTTCAACATTTTGCCACAATCTCTGCTCTCACCAAAAACACCGATCTAAAAGTAGCGCTCCAAACCGGAGCACACAAAGATATAACATCTCAAAAAAAAGCCGGGGAATACGATTTGATCGTCGGTACCCATGCTCTAATCAGCGCAAAGTATGACTTTCGCGACGTAGCACTCGTTATCATAGACGAGCAGCATAGATTTGGCGTGAAACAACGGGCGCTTTTGAAAAAAAAAGGAATAAATCCACATCTCCTGAGCATGACCGCAACGCCGATACCACGGACAGTGACTCTCACACTCTACAGCGAGCTCGATCTCTCAGTCATCGATGAACTTCCCGTTGGAAGAAAAGCTATCAAAACATATCTCACCCCTACCGCGAAACGCGCCGATGGATACCGATGGATTGAAAAACAGATCAAAGAGGAAAAAACCCAAGCATATATCATCTGTCCACTCATAGAAACTTCGGAAAAAGAATCTATGAGCTCGATAAAGGCGGTAAAAGCGGAATACGAACACCTCAAAAAGAACATTTTCCCCATGCTCAAAGTCGGACTTCTCCACGGAAGGATGAAGGCAAAAGAAAAAGAACAGACGATGGCCGAATTTAATGCCCACACATACGATATCCTTGTTTCAACATCGGTTGTGGAAGTCGGTGTCGATGTCCCGAATGCAACGATCATGCTCATCGAAGGCTCAGAGCGCTATGGACTGGCACAACTTCACCAGCTGAGGGGACGAGTCGGACGCGCAGAGAAACAGTCGTACTGTTTGCTATTTACTACGTCAAATAATTACAACCCTTCGCGCCTCAGATTTTTTGCAAAAACACATTCGGGACTCAAACTCTCGGAGTTTGATCTGAAAACACGAGGTCCAGGTGAAATATATGGAACACAGCAACACGGATACTCCGATCTCAAGATAGCCGATCTCTCTGATACAAACCAAGTATTTTCGGCGAAAAAAGCAGTAGATCAACTTCTCAAAAACTACTCTGTTGACGAGTTGCCAAAGCTGAACGCTATCATGCGCTCATATCAAATTAACTTGATTGAAAAGAACTAAGGGCCCATCTCCAAACCTTAATATGGCTTGTCCCTTGTCATCCCGAACTTGCCTGCCCGCCTCTGGAGGGATTCGGGATCCATGTTCTTGTCTGGATTCCCGTTTTCACGGGAATGACAATCACGACGAGAAAGCGCCTGCCTGCCGGCGAGTCAGGTCGGGAAATAAGACCTTGAATGGATTAATGCCATTGTTTTGAGGATAGGTACGTGATATCATTAGTTCTTGTTATATTTGTGAATACACTTGTCTTATGGCTCCTCAACCAAAACGAAAACATTCAAAAGCTCGCAAAGGAAAACGCGTCGAAGCAAGAAAGAGTGAACAATCTTTGCCACAGCTTGTACTTTGTAAAAATTGCGGAAGAAGAAAACTGTCACAGCAACAGTGCAAAAACTGCAATAAATAATGAGTTTACTGCCCTTATGGACAATCGCCACACAAAACGTCTCCACACAATCCAAAACTTGTATGCTCTTTGTTTTGAAGCCGATGAAGAAAAAAGGTCAATTCCTCACAAAGACGATGAGTCTACGAGCCAAATCCTGAAAAATCTGGAAACCATCGATCAACATATTCAAGATCATGCACCAAAATATCCAATTGATAAAATCTCAAAAATTGACATCAGTATTCTTCGGCTTGCAGTGTATGAGCTTCTTATAGAGAAAAAAGAACCAATGAAAGTCATCATAAATGAAGCGATAGAACTTGCAAAAGAGCTTGGAAATGATAGGTCGTATTCATTTGTGAACGCAGTCCTTGGATCGCTCAATACAGAAGTCACCACACCCAAATGAATAATATGAACCCCAATAGAAACGAACTTGAAAAGAAAATCAAGATCTCATTTAAAAATAAAGAGCTTTTGGAAAATGTATTCATACATCGCTCATACCTCAATGAAAATCGTACGTTCAAACTTCCATCAAATGAAAAACTCGAGTTTCTGGGCGATAGTGTCCTTTCCTTGACAACCTCCATTTATCTGTACAAAAATTACTCGCATCTTCAAGAAGGTGACTATACAGATATTAAGGCATCAGTTGTACGCACGGAAAGTCTTGCTTTGGTATCTCGTGAGCTTAAACTTGGACAGTACCTTTACCTATCGGTTGGTGAAGAAAAAGGAAATGGACGAGAAAAAACAAATATTCTTGCTGATGTGTTTGAATCTCTTATTGCAGGAATTTTTATCGACAAAGGATTTGACACCGCATACGACTTTATAGTCAAGTATCTTTTTTCGACAAGGCTTGATGAGATCATCACCAAAAAACTCTACCTCTCTCCAAAAAGCAGACTTCAAGAAATCAGCCAAGCAACATATAAAGAACTTCCTATCTACAATCTTTTGCTTGCTGAAGGTCCTGAGCATAAAAAGACATTTACTGTCGAAGTCATGCTGAAAAATAAAAAAGTAGGGTCGGGATCTGGAAAGTCAAAAAAGCATGCAGAAGAGCTTGCTGCGCAAAATGCACTAGACGTTCTTGCTCAATGATTGTATAATGGGTTTTCGCAATTTACAAAAACTTTTAACTTGTGTAAGAGTTCACAAGTCTTGACACACATGTCATTGCGAGCGGAATGAAATGGAGCGCGGCAATCTAATTATTTAGAGATTGCTTCCCTCCAGAGGCGGGCGAGCGTCGCTGTCACTCCTCGCAATGACATATTATGATGTAGTTTTGTCAAAGAGCGTGAACTCTTACTTACTTGTAACTATTAATTAATTAAGTAAATATGTCAGCAACTATACGATTGATGCGCTTTGGAAAAAGAAAACAGCCGTTTTATAGAATTGTCGTCCTTGATAAACGAAAAAAACGGGATGGAGCATATATTGAACGCGTGGGAACATACAATCCTCTTCTTGAAGGACAGAATATAGAGATAGTAAAAGAGCGATTCGAAAATTGGCGTCAGAAAGGTGCTCAAATTTCGGATGGTCTCAAAAAACTTCTTTCCGACCAAAAGCGGATTTTGTATTCATAATCTTCTTCCTATAGCTTTTTTTGAATACCTTGAATAAAGGCAATATCTTCTTTTGAAATCACTGCATCTGTTGGGGAAGGCCCAGATGAGGATGCATCTGATAATGAATGAAATAGATTGATGTCAAAGGAAATACTGTCTGAATTCCCGGCAGAGTACGAAAAGTCTTCACTGGTCATAAGTCGTCCTCCATAATAATTGTAATTTGTCAAAAATGACTCGATGTTTTCGCGAGTTCCTTTTATGGTGAGGCTCAGAGACATTTTTTCCTCGGTTGTTTCGGAAAGATTGATACTATATGACTCTATGCTCACTCCGAGTCGAGATTCAAGCTGTTCGAATGCCGAAATCACCTGAAAGTATGTTTCGGTGTCGGGAATAAGTTTGTCGAGAGTTTCATTGTAATCAGCAATATTGTCTTGAAGTAGGTCTTTATTGTTTTTGATAAGCGCTGTAGCATTTTTCATTTGCTCAATTTCCTGCTTCAGAACTACTGTTTGATTGTATACACCATAAATCTTGTATCCAAGGAACACTATAAATACCAAAAATATTGCATCCAAAGAAATAAAGAGCATGAAAGATAGATATTTTTTGGTGAAATATTTTTTATATGAGTTTTCGTTTTTCATATTATTCTAGCTCTTTTAATACTCCGGTAAATGACAGTTGGTACGTTGGTGAATTTGGTGATATATTGAACGACTCGAGACTCAACGCGTCAAACTTCTCAAGCACCGATTCCTGCTCAAAAAAAGATATAATTTCAAGCCCACGCTTATACTCAGGTACAGCCAGAGAGAATGTCACTTTTCGGGACGTATCAATAGTAAATGACTCCAAATTGTCTGCAACATCAAGTGGCTGAATAATGGAAAGTACGTTTAAATAATACTGAAATCCCTTCACATCATTTTTTAGATAGCCATTGAGTAGGGTGTATTTTTGAAGAAATCGTTGAATTTCTTTATTGAAAATCGTATTTGCAAGAATATACCTATTGTACGTGCTTTTAGTTTTTTCAAGCTCAGTTACACTCCTGCTGAAATATACGTACAGCATTGTAACAACCACAAGAGCGACAACCCCAAACAACAGAACGCCATATGTGGCACGTATCCCGTACAGTATGAACTTTGTTGCTGTTTGGTTGTCGATTCTTTGAGAGAATAAGTTGATTCTCTTTTTCATCTAAGATGCGTTGCAATAACTGGTATAAATGTCGAAAGCAGTCGTGAGAATGTTTGAGTTATCGGATTTGGCACGAGAATACTCGAAAGCGGGAGTGGCTGGGTCGGAAGGGAAACTTTGCTCTGAATTGTCTCATTCAGAAGTGGTATGTATGATTCGTAATTAAATAGATATATATTTTTGATTTGAACATGATACTTTTCTTTTGTCATGAGAATGGTTTTTTCAATTTCTGAGAAAAACTCATTGAGCACAGGATAAATTGATGCATATATATTGATACTTCCTTTTGGATTGAGGCCAATACTTCCCAGTGCTTGAAATGCTTTGTCACTGGTGAGATTGGCATTTGCCATGAGATCTCTCAGAATGATATCAAAACCAATCCGTGACGTTCTTGTGATTTGAAAGTAGGGAAATGGAGGATTCATCACATAAAATGAGCTTGTGCCAAATCCAAAATTTATGATGAGGGAAGGAGTTTTTATGAAAGTATACACCTCTGACATGAATCTTCCCACGGCGCTAAGTTCATTTTCGAGAGTCGCAGGTTCAATACCTGAAAGACTTAGTGTGGTGTTTATGTGATCGACAATCTTCTTTTGCGCTGCGATAAACACGATGAGCAGTTTGTCATTTTTCAATTTTGAAATAACTTCAAGGTCGATATAGACATCATCAATAGGAAGAGGGACAAACTCATCAGCCTGAAGTCGAATAGATTTGACCAGCTCACCTTCTGGTAAATTGGGCATGAGGAGAAGCTGGGAATACGCCATTGAATCTGGGATGACGACATGCGCATCAGTAGCGCCAATATTGAGCTCCTTTCGAAGTTTGGAGAGTATCAGTGCTTGCGCTTTTGCAGACTGATCGGTGAGATTTGTATAAAAATTCAAAGCGGTATTGTCATACCCAAGCGAATACAGCTCGACTTTTCCTTTTCTAAGACCCAAGTCTGCTACACGTGTAAATTGATCACTAATATCGATAGAAAAGGATGATGCCATACTTTAGCATATCAAAATACTGAAGGAAAAATCAATTGGGAGTTTTAGCGAAGTTTGATTTTTGTTTGATAATGAAGAGTTACAACGCCTTCTTGGGCTGTAGGAGTCGTATCTACAAACGTCGCATCGAAACTAAAAGATACGAGAGGAAATGAGTAATCGTCACGTTTTCGGCATTCTATCAGAAAATTTGTGATCGCAACAGTCCCTGAATTATTCAAATTGAGAGAAGAATCTGTTTGATACACTCCAAGAAGTGGAGCAAAACTATATTTTTCAAATACGAGTTCTCCTGCGTTGACTCGAAAAGAAAACATGTCTGGAGTACTGGAGTCATCGAGGGCAAAATTGAACTCCCCAAGCGTGCTTGAATGAGTCGTATTAGGCGCAGAGCATTTGGCAAATCCCGAGGTACTGGCGATACTTCCCGCCTCTTGCGTGATTGTTTGCTTCATATAGTTCATGACCAGATCTCCTTGCTGTTTGGTTTCAGAAAGTTTGTGTGCCGCAAGCTGTTGTTGCATGATGATATACATCACACTAAACACGGTAGGAAGGAGTATCCCCATAACAGCCATCACAACAACAATTTCGATGAGGGTGAAGCCTGATTTCTGTAGTTTCATACGATTATTCCCAGACTGAGTAAATTGTTTCAATTTGTTCTACATACAATACACCTTCATCACGCCATGAAACGCGAATCAAGGCAATGATTCGTGTCGGGTTTGCCGCAAGATTTTTTGTCATTACTATTTGCCGTTGATAGATAAGGGGGTCGTTACCGACTACTCCATCAAAATTGCACGTGCCTGTCGAAAGTGTGGAAAGCGTTGAGCCTAGATTGAGTTGATTGTTCACACAATATGTCTGTCCACCTACTGAAGCAAAACCCTGAAACTGATCCCAGTCTGTTTCTCGCTCTCCATTGAGCCATTCTTTGACCTCATCTACATAATGGGTTGCAACGAGTTTGTGCCTATTGTGTGTCATGGTAAATACCAATCGGACCGTATATCCCACTGCAGCAACCAAAACAATACTAAGCATCGAGGTGAATACTATCACCTCGATGAGACTGAACGATGATGTTTGGTGTGTTATTTTTTTCATATCAACAAATGTACGGATCTCCGACAACAACAGAGCTAATCTTGGGAACGAGTACGCTCACGCACATGTTTGTAAAGGTATTTTTTAGTACGATGGTGAGCTCTGGGTTGATATGCTCACCTGTTGATGAGATAAACTGAAGTGTCTTGACAGAAGCTGGCTGGATAAGAGTTGTTTTTTCAAACACATAATTTTGAACCGTCACAGTGTTCCCATCACATAAAAATTGTTGAGAAACAGTATTTGCAACTGGGTTAATGACCAAGTTATAACTTTCAAACACACTGCACGTTGTCATAGGAGATATATCACGCGCACGAGCTCTCTGCTTTGTGTCTTGAATAATACTTTCCAATAATTTTATATCAATCGTCAGCCGTTTTTCATCGAGTGAATTTTTGTACACCGCTACACTGATTCCGAAAAATATAGTAATTATGCTTATGACAACAACAAGTTCGATAAGTGAGAACCCTTTTTTTGAGTACATAGTACGGATGCATTATGGGATAATTGTGCCTCGCAAATCTTTTGATCCTGCTTCATATCGATCTCCCTTTGCTTCTAAATCTACCACAATCAAATAGTGTGTACAAAAATTTCCAGCTAGATTGTTACACCCTGCAGGAAGTGGAGCGTATTGGTAATCATCTTGCTGGTCGGTCAATGGATCGGCAGGTCTCCTATCCAAATATCCTTGTGTGACAAGAACGTCTAAGTCCAACGGGTAGAATCCTCCAATTTGATTTGAATGATATCTTCCAAGGGCTTCTTGCAAAAGTTCAACATCCAGAATACGCCGATCGTCATGTGCTCTTTGGCTATACTTTGCATATGCGGTAAAACCAATACCAGATAAGGTCGTAATTATCGAAATGACAACAATGATTTCAATAAGTGTAAATCCGATATTCCATCGTTTCGTAAACATAATTTATTATAGATCAAAAACCATTGAGAAGTAAACATCTTCACAAGATGGTAAGAGTTCACGGTCTTTGACAAAACTGTATCATAATATATCAA
>PFSC01000020.1 GCA_002788865.1 Candidatus Roizmanbacteria bacterium CG_4_9_14_0_2_um_filter_39_13 | reverse complement strand
TAAACTGATCAACTGTTCCATACATCATGACATTATCGATGTTGTTTGCCTCAGACTTTTCTGATTCAAATCGCTTCATAAAATATGCTTGGACTGGTTTTTCTGGAAGGTACCAGTGTTGGGTATCGCCCCAATCCGTAAATACAACTACGTTCGACAAGTCAGGATAGCGTTGTTTTAGAAGTTCAAAAAACGTTTTATAATCTGCATTTTGGACGTCGCCATAGAGATCGGCATTGGGGGAATAATATGTTGAGGGTTTGCGTACGATTTTATATCCGCCAATATAAAGGAGCAGAATAAGCGACAGAACAAATAATAATTGGTGTTTCGGAAAGAGCTTTGTTGCGACGTTTGCCCAGAATACGCAAAAATAGACAAAAATAATTCCGAAAAGAGGAACGATGTAGCGAATATTATGAGTGGATTGTTTGAAAATCCAAAGATAGCAATAGAACAAAAGAAATACGAAAAGTGCTATAGACCAAGAGAATTTTTTTTCGTATACTCCAATAAACATTCCTACAATTGCCGCCATGGTGATGAATGAATAATGACGCCATAAAAGTTCGCGGAAATACGTCATATTATTGACCGGAAAAAGAAACATTCCGAATGTTCCTCCTTGAAAAAAATAGCCAAGAATTGTGCCAATATCCAGGATATAAAAGAGGAAACCAGCTATTGCGATGGTTACTATGATATGGAGCGGTTTTTTACATTGAGCAAATATTGCAACATGATGCGTTGCTATAATATGTGTAGCATACGGAATCCAAATGAGTATTCCCAGATAATGAAACAATGTGGCAAAGGAAGATAATACGATAATCACGACATGTGTCTTGATTGAGTATTTTCCCTTCTTTTCAAGTCGCACTAATAGATATAATACTGATAAAAAAAGTAAAGTCAGAGCGCTGTAAGCTTTCGCTTGTGTGTCATTTGCGAGTTGTAGCTGTGAAAAGGCAAGAAGAAAACTTGCCAAAATACCACCATATATATTTGACAATGCTGATGCCAGTAAAAATGCAACAAATATGGATGCTGTTCCAAATAAAACACTGGGAATACGAGCGGAAAATTCATTGAATCCGAATACTTTCATTGACCCCATGGTTGTCAGAAGATGCATACGTTGATACCCATATTGGTACAGCGCATCGCTCATTGTACGTTTTTCCTGCAGTACATCGCGTGCGAGTGTTGCTACAAATGCTTCATCTGACCAAAATGAGTGATTGTCTCGAATTCCCTGAAATCTAAACCAGAATCCACTCAAAATAATTACACATAAAATTATGTATTTGAGAGCTTTATTCATACTTATTATACAGAAAAAATCCATGGACTAAGTTTGGGATATGTATTTATGAGATATTTTTTTATCTTTTTCACTCCTCTATCGAATTTACTATCACCTACGTCCGGTAGTAGAGAAAACCTGGAATGGATTTTCAGAGAAATCTTATTACTTTTTCTAAACCCTTGATTTCTGTGCAGTTCATCTGTCGGTCTGACGATCCAGATTTTATGATTTCCCATAGGAAGCGAAAGAGGAATGAGAAAATCAATAAAATCTTTATCCCAAGTTACAATTTCAAGAACAATACCATCATCAGTCAAGACCTGGTAATTTGTATCTGTTTTAAATCCAAAATTATACCCAATTAGCCTGGCAGTTCTCCCTGGAGTTGTGTGTTCTGGCTCGATTGAAGAGATGTAAAACAGTTTTCGAAGTTTATTTTCACGAATAGTTTGACCGGTAACGTATTTTGATATAGTTACAATGATAATGACTGATATAAAGATGATGATGAGAGAAGATGTTCCAATTAGTTTCAACAAATTTAATTGTTCCTTTGTAATCACGATAGAATATTTTTTTTTGTTACTTTCTTTAGAATATTTTTTGTTGTTACTTTCTTTTTTTATAAAATACATGCGCTTTAGTGATGAAGCGAGTGCTTTTATTAACTGAAAAATAAATCTGAGAAAGTAGATAAAGTCGTATATAGTAAAGTGCGAATAAAAATTGAGAAGTTGAGGTATTAAGTAAGTAAATCCTATTAAGAAGGCGATGAAAATAATAAATGCAAGTACAGAAGGAATTTGTAAGGAGCCACCGAAAATATAGGCTAATAATACTGCAGAGCTTATGGTAATTATTCTTTCCATGCGACTTAATTTCCACGGAGATTGAAAGTTGATGCTATTGAGCGATTTAAGAATATTCCAACCGCTCATAGCCAAAAAGAATGCCAAACCCAATACGATTCGAATATAGTTGGGTGAAAATATTTGCCGATCAATGAATAGTGTCGTTGGGGTGATAGTAGTTATGAAATATGTTAAAAAAATATATATAAGCACTGAAACAGAAAGTACATAAAAACTTCTCCATAAGATCTCGCGAATATTATCAATAGTTGAGTTATTTTTTTGCATGTTCTACTTGAATGTGCCGTACTTCGACTATTTCTTTTATAACAAGATATGTTACAAGCAAAAATGCAAACACAGCGTAGGTATCTGCAAGAATGGGTAACTGTATTATGACAAACATCGGGATGAGAGTCAAAGAAACGAGCATGATTGATGTAGTAATGTTTTTATTCATTTTTGTAACAAATGTAGTGAAGACGAGTAAGACGAACATAAGTGTTCCCCAATCTAGATAGGATTTGAGCCAATTAATGTTTTTCCAGTCACTATCCGTCAGAGAGAAATACGCTAAGTATAAAATAATCAGAAGAATAGATTTCCTGAGGTTGATTGGGTTCAGAATACACGCGTCAATGAGCTTTTTCCAATTTGTTTTACATGAAGTGATGCCTATTAATACAGCCCATAAGAGAATGGCTTTATCTAGTATCTGCATTACTATAAGGAAAAATGTTGAAAGCAAAAATGACAGAATAAAAAACCGTTTTGTTTGAACGAACGGAATTGATTTGAGATAGCGGATAATGCGAAGAGTATCATGTCTCATATAACTCATTGAAGTATAATAAAAGCATAACTACGATTATACCATTACCAAAAAGAGAATGAAATTCTTATTCCGATGTCGTCAAATTATCCGATTACAAAAAATAAAATCACTAACTGGAGTTGTTATTTGTATCATTTTGGCACTCGTATTAATAATCTACAGTAAGAGTGATTATTTCCAAGAAAAAAACTACTCAAAAAAATACACGTTTAATGACTTAATATTTAGTGGTAAAGAAAATGCAAGCTATAAAGATTTTGAGATGATACTTCTTAAGCTGGTAACTCGGCCATCTGTCAGCATGACAATGGATCTTCAGGGTCTTGATATATCTGATGGATTGAA
>PFSC01000054.1 GCA_002788865.1 Candidatus Roizmanbacteria bacterium CG_4_9_14_0_2_um_filter_39_13 | reverse complement strand
AAAATAACCCACTTGGATACCAATTTCAAATTATTGAAGAAATGGGCTACGTAATGACAGCGCTACAAGCAGATCATATAACAAATGACTCTCCTCATTTGCAGAATGTACTTTCAGGAAGGCGTGAAGCACTAGATGAAGATTTACTTCTTGAAAGTAGAGGGAAATTATCACACCTTGTGTATGATGTTATGCATACGGCCTTACCCCATTTAATAAGTAAAAGTAGTGGAAATATACCCAGTCATAAATTTCTTGCAAATAGTTCCCCCGATATAGATGCTGCGCTTATGAGACAGAGCTGCACTCCAGATTTAATTGAACAGTGGAGTAGTTTTATGGGTAGAGATACTATAAATTTATCTGAATTATGACGAACCACGAATTAGAAAAAAATGAACCACTCCTTACCCACTTGGCAGTGTATTTACTTCTCATAAGAGATGAGAAATTATTACTATCAAGAAGATATAAAACTGGTTGGGAGGATGGTATGTATACTTTTATCGCAGGTCATGTAGATAGGGGAGAAACCATACGAAAAGCCATGATACGAGAGGGAAAAGAAGAAGCGCGAATAGTATTAGCTGAGGATGATTTAGCTGTTGTTCACGTTATGAATAGAAAATCCAACAGACCATATGTGGATTTTTTCATAAAAGCCACTTCTTGGAAAGGAGAGCCAACTATTATTGAGCCAGATAGATGCGATGATATGCAGTGGTTTCCTATGTCGAATTTACCCACCAATACATTACCACACGTTGCTCAAGCTTTAGAATTTATACAGAATGGAATATATTTTTCTGAGGTTGGTTTCTAATGATCATACTCTTTCTTGCCAAGGGCGGTAGGTTTCTTTAAGAAGATGATCTACTCCGAATGCCTCAATTGATTTGGTAGCAATTTCACAGCCTATTCTAAGATTCAACTCAGGATCTAAACCTTTTGCGCGATTTGCCAGAAAAACACCCGCAAGTATGTCTCCAGAACTTGTTTTATCTGTTATATTCTCAATGAACCTCGTTGGAACTTGAATCCTTTGAGCGCCATTCATATAGAGAGCTCCCTCACCCCCGAGTTTTAAAATTATTTCTCTATCTTGTATCAAAGATGGTGGGAGCATTGCTATTTCTCTACGATCCACAAAAATCGTGTCGCATTGAATAAAGTTTTCCATAACTTGTTTGGGATTTTGATGAATAAACTGTTCGATGGTATCTATACTTATATTAGTAGAAGGACTGTGATTCCGAAAGAAATGTATAAATGGTTCTTGCTGTTCTGGCGGCATAGTAGCAAGATGCACATGTGAAGCAGATTCAACATAATGAACAGGGATATCAACAGGACTAATATCTGACCCAACATTAAATTGAGCTTCAAAATCTCGCTTTAAAGGGTCATTATAACGGTAGTTTAGATAAAATCGAGTAGTTAATCCGTCAGCCCTTTGATTTACTCCCGTAAGATCAATGCCCAACCTTGCAAGATGTGACATATCGTAATCTGTACCTATTTGAGAAACAAGACCAACATCCTTTTGTATCATAGATGCTCCCAATGCTCCAGTGTACCCAGCTCCACTAGGTATGATGCTCTGTTCACCCGACGCATTAACGATTTCATCATAAGATACATGTCCAATAATTATGAGCATATTATAGTTCTTTTGGTTGTCCTGCTTTTGATTTATTTCTATACACAGCAATATTTTTTAACCCTATATTGTGAGCAAGTAAAAATATTTCTTTTATGTCTTCGACGGAAGCGCTTTGTGGAAGATTGACAGTTTTCGACGCAGCTTCATCGACCACTCCATGGGTTCCAGCAAGTGCTCCTACCATTGAAATATGTCCCATGGGGCTAATTTCTTGTGCAGTTCTTAGGAGTTCTCGAATAGGTTTAGGAATATAATCTAATGTTTGGAACGTACCATTGGTTTTTGCATCTGTGAGAGTTTGATCTGCAATATCTGGAATGGCATGCCGAACAAAGGTAGCTATATGGGGTTGTATATTCCCTTCTCTATCTACAATATTAAAAAATGGTTCTATTGCAGATGTTACGCCAAGAATGACTGATGCACGTCCTGTCGGTGGTAATGCGGTAGTAAGAATATTTCTAAGATAGCCAGTTGTTCTAATTGTATCTGCAAGTCCAGTCCAATCATCTGCAGAAACTGAATTTGTTGGTCGGCAGGCATATTTTTGTTCTAAAAAAGGCTCTGTAAAATATCGATTTTGCACCCTATCGAACATTGCAATACATGAACCCCGCTCACCCGCTAACTCAACTGAGCTTTTTGTAGATATAAAATTAACAAATGAAAGTACATCTCGTGCGAGTGATCGTGCACCTTCTGAATCATACGGAAGTCTTGACTTCATGAGCATTTCTGCTAAACCACATACCCCTATTCCAATTTTTCTTTTTATAGCTGTAATAGTGGTACTTATTGCAGTTGGGTAATGAGAAAGGCTTTGCTCAATGGCATTATCGAGCGCTCTTGTTGTTAAAGTGGTTACCTGAGCTAATAATGGATAATTTATCTGGCCATCATCGCTCGTAAACTGATTAAGATTAAGATATCCAAATTGGCATGTTTCACCCTCAGCCAGCCCCATTTCTCCACAAGGTGGTGTGGTCACATATCTTCCAACTGCAGGAATCGGATTATCATCGTTTATTCGATCTAAAAAAAGAATCCCAGGATCTCCAGTGAGCCATGTACATTCAGCAATAGTATGAAATAATTCGTTAGCATCCACCTGAGCACCATCAGTTAGTTGGAATGAGCCATTTTCTGAAACGGCCTGCATGAACTCCTTGGATATGTCGATAGAAATATTAAAATGAGGAAATGATCCATCTCGTCTTTTAAGATTTATAAAATCTACGATATGAGGATGAGTGATATGTAAACTTGCCATATTCCCAATATATCGATCATGTGCGCCAGTTGCAGTCTCATTTACTGCCAGTTGGTTTAACCATGTTATCATTCCAACTGGATCATCATAGGGCGACAAGTCAAATCCTGATCCCATATTTTGAGCGTAATAAGATCTTATTGTTTGTTCAGATTCGGTTCTTTTTCTTAGGTCAACGGGTATTACAACACATGAAGATAATGCGCTTTCAGGTCGTCTTCCGGCATTGGTAAGAGTGGGAGTGCCAGGAATCATATAGCCATCAACAACATAACTGGCAAACTGAACTTTTAATGCAGCAATTTCTGCAGGAGATGTTCCAAATTGCGCTTCAGGAGAAAATAATGTATCTGTCACACGAGTGAGCATTTGTTGCGATGTTTCACCAGGATCAATTATTCGCTGTGATTCAAGCATCTGCATGATGTTTGCTGACAGACAGTATGGAGCAGAATTAAATGATCCTTGTTCAGGCATATTATGAAATATATTTCAATATATAATTGAATACAATTATACTATACTCATAATTAAATAGTAGTGTAGACTACAATATATTAAGGATTATGAATAGTTTTATTACACATCTTATAAAAGCCGCTGAAGTAGGCGGTAAAGAGTTAAGTTATTATTTCGGTTTAAACCTACACAAACAGACTAAAACTACCCCAAGTGATTTAAAAACTTCAGCAGATATTAATTCAGAAAAAGCAATTATTAATCATCTTAATAATTTATTTCCTACCTATAATATACTCTCAGAAGAGGCGGGTTTTATAAATAAAAATTCTGCTTACACCTTTATCATTGATCCGCTAGATGGGTCGCATAATTATATTTTGGGGATTCCAAATTTTTCAGTCAGCATCGGTCTATTGAAGGATGAGGATATTATTGCTGGCGTTGTCCATATTCCTCTATTGAAACAGACATTCTATGCTGAAAAGGGTTGTGGAGCATATGAAAAAAAACAGAAATTGAAAGTGAACAATATTCAAGATATTCAAACCGCAAGTGTTTCTTTTACTTATGGATACACCGCTAACCACCAAACAGTAGCTGGAATAAAACGGAATATTCAACAATTGCAAGTAGGTCGTTTATTATCTAATTGGTCTCCAGCTGTAGAATACTGTTTGTTGGCATCAGGGAAAATTGAAGGTATCATCAATTACGGAAATGAATTATATGATTTTGCTGCAGGAAAACTAATTGCAAAAGAAGCAGGTGCAATCATCACGGATTTTAATGGATTATCTGAAAAAAACGACACCTCAAATATGTTTATTGCTAGTAATCATTCAAAAATTCACAAGCAACTTTTACAAACAGTGAATAGATACTAACAGACACTTCTCACTCTTCATGATGGTACGTTGTCAGATACCGTACCGTTTTTGATTTACTTCGCATGACTACCGAATGGGTAAGGATCGATGTTGGATTGAATATGACTCCCGGAAGCATTGGTCCGTCGATGACTCCCGTTGCTGTAAAGGTGAGATTGTCTCCTTTTGCTAAATCTTCTGAAGTGAAAATGGTCTTGTCATCAAGTCCTAATACTTCCATTTCTTTTCTGTCTTCATCGTTTCGTGGCTTCAAGCGTGCAAGAATTTGTCCACCCATTATTTTCATAGCAACCGCTGCAAGCACTGCTTCAGCACTTCCTCCACTTCCAAGAAGCATATCTATTGGGCTCTCTTCTTGACACGTTGCTACTGCAACTGCCACGTCACCGTCGGTAATAAGTCGTATGCGTGCCCCTGCTTCTCGAATTTCGTTTATCATTTGCTGGTGTCGTGGTCTATCGAGCATCGACACAGTGACATCTTCAACATTCTTTCCTAAAGCTTTTGCTACATTTTGAATATTTTCTGCAACAGATGCTTCGAGACTGATTGCATCACGCGCTGCTGGGCCTACTGCTATTTTATCCATATAGGTGTCGGGTGCGCTCAAGAGACTTCCTTTTGGTCCCGTTGTCACCAAGGTTGTTGCATTGTATCTGCCAAAAGCCACACTGTCGGTGCACTCCAAAGGGTCAACAGCAATATCCATCGCAGGTCCATTGCCAGTGCCAAGCTTTTCTCCAACATACAACTCGGGTGCCTCGTCTTTTTTTCCTTCCCCAATGACAATACAGCCATTAAATTCTATATTGTTAAATCTCGTACGCATGGCCTCAACTGCCGCACCATCTGCTTTTTTCCCGTCGCCTTTCCCAATCCATTTAGCAGCGGCAATAGCTGCAGCTTCTGTAACGCGTACAAATTCGAGTGCAAGATTTCTGTCCATTCTATTTATAAAATAATAATTGTTTTAATTTTAACATTGTCATCCCGCACTTGCCTGCCCGCCACGTCTGACGTGGCCCGCCCATGGAGGGATGCGGGGTCCAGACTTATCATTTCTAGATTCTGAATCAAGTTCAGAATGACAAACATGGATCCTTCGTTACACTCAGGATGACATATGGTCATTTCTTCAACGCCTCAATTCCAGGCAAAGTGCCTTTTTCTATAAACTCAAGCATGGCGCCACCTCCAGTTGAAATATGTGTCAATTTTTCAAGATATTCCTTTTTTGATATTGCAGCAAGCGTGTCTCCGCCCCCGACAATCGAAACCGCATCCTCGTTGTTTGTAATTGCATAGTACATAAAATCAGTACCCTGGCGGTAATGAATATTTTCAAAATATCCGACCGGTCCATTCCAGACAATAGTTTTTGCCTTTGCAATTATCGTTCCAATTCGTGCAGTAGTTTCTGGACCGATATCAAGTATTTGTTTGTCCTTTGGAACTTCAGAGATTTTGCAGACACGCCCACCATATTCAAGCTCTTGCGAGTTCCCAACAACACAGTCTGATGGCAGAATGACTGAGGTATCGTTTTGTGCAGCCTTAAACAAAAGTTTTTGCGCAAGTTCGGCTTTATCTTTTTCGACCAAGCTTGCACCAACTTCGATTCCTTGTGCATATAAAAACGTGTTTGCTAAAGCTCCAGCAATAATCAGATGGTCGGCAAGCTCCATCATGCGATCAAGAACTTTTATTTTTGTTTCGATCTTCGCACCCCCAATTGCGGCAACAAATGGTTTTTCTGGTTTCTTGAGAATCATCGAAAGCATCTGAATCTCTTTTTTCAGAAGAAGACCGCCATATGAAGGAAGATAGTTTGTCACGCCTACAACAGAAGCATCTTCACGGTGAGATACCCCAAACGCATCATTTACAAATACATCTGCATGAGATGCCATTTTCTTTGCAAACTCTGGATCGTTCTTTTTTTCACCAGGATAAAACCTGGTATTTTCATACACGAAAATTTCATTTTCTTTTTGATTTTTAAAGGTCTCTTCTGGTTCAGTGAGAAAGTCTTGTATTAATCGAATGTCGTAATCAGGAAGATATTCTTTGATTTGATTGCATACAATCTGAAGGGAAAATTTCTGCACGCGCTCTCCTTTTGGTCGCCCGAGATGAGAGGCAAGGATGAGCTTATTTTTCCGCTTCAAAAGATATTTGATGGTCGGTATGACCTGACGGATGCGTTCGTCATCTGCAATACTGAGGTAGTTTGGATTCAAGCTGACATTGAAGTCAGCTCGAAGCAAAATAGTTTTTCCTTCTAGTTCGACGTCGTCTATGTATTTGATATCAGACATAGAGGGTTATAAAGACAATTTCTTAACTAAATCAACCACTCTGCTTGAGTATCCCCATTCGTTGTCATACCACCCATACACTTTGACAAACGTTCCATCAATGACGTCGGTATAGTTTGGGTCAAATATTGAAGAGTATGTCGAGCCAATAATGTCTGAAGAAACAATAATATCTTCAGCATATCCGAGGATTCCCTTCAAGGCTCCTTCAGATTCTTTCTTAAATAAGCTATTAATTTCTTCTGGTGTTGTTTCTTTTTCCACTACTGCGGTGATATCTACAAATGATCCAGTTGGCACTGGAACACGAAGCGCAATTCCATTCATTTTTCCCTTGAGCTCTGGAATTACTTGTCCTACAGCTTTTGCAGCTCCGGTTGTGGAAGGAATGATATTGAGTGCTGCAGAACGACCGCGGTCTGGGGATTTGGCGGCATCATCAAGCAAGCTTTGAGTTGCAGTGTAGGCATGAGCCGTGGTCAAATACCCCCTTATGATCTTGAAATTGTTGTGAAGCACACTAAAAAGTGGTGCTGCACAATTTGTTGTGCATGAAGCATTTGAGATAACTTGTTGTGACTGATCGATTTCATTGACCCCCAAAACGACAAGAAATGTGTCATCATCCTTTGCTGGTGCTGTCAAAATAACTTTTTTCACGGTGTCTCGCAAATGTTTGGATAAATCAGATTTTGTGACAAATGCACCTGTTGCATCAATGACTACTTGCACTTCTGCACCTCCCCAAGGTATTTCAGCTGGATCAGCACCAAGACTGGTAGTAATAGTTCGTCCATCAATCTCTATTCCATCTTCGGTCGCTTTAACACTTTTGTTAAATGTTCGATATACAGAGTCGTATTTGAGAAGATACGCAAGTGTCTTATTTGGAGTTTTACGGGTGTTTATATGAACGATTTCAAATGAGTCATCTCCTTCAGCTATGCGAGTGACAGCTCTTCCTATTCGACCAAATCCATTTAGTCCGACTTTCAGTTTGCTCATATTTTTTTAAAAATTGATAGAACGAATACATTAGTCAAGATCTGATTTCGGATCATCAGACATGACCTTCACATCTTTTGGATTGTATGATCCTCCTGAGTTGTAGATAGAGAGTGCTTCTTCAACGCTCTTGTTTTCTACAGTAATCGCAAATGTTGCATTTGCAAAACTGACCGCTTCGTTTAGAGGTTTCTGATGGATGTTCCGGCCCGTTGCATTTCCGATAGTGCCACCGATATGGATTTGATCATGAAGACCTTGCAAAAAGGACTCAACACTTGTTGAAGATCCGCCCGCACACACGACGCCAGTTCTTCCTGCGGATCCAACCGCTTCTTTCAAAAGTTCGGCGCTTGACTTCTCACCTTTGTTTGGTGCATTTACTTTGACAAAGTCAGCTCCTAAAAGTGCCGCAGTTCCAGCCGCCCCTGCAATAAGATGAGAATCTTTTTCATCTTTCACTGCCTTGCCGCGTGGATAACACCAGACCACCGAAAGAAGTCCATACTGATGTGCTTCATAAATTGCTTGTGCAGCCTCAGTAAGCATCTGTGCTTCGTATTCACTTCCAAGATATATGGTGTATCCTATTCCCAGAATATTGAGCCCACTATTCTTTTTAAATTCAACTAGTTGATCCACATCATACAAAGCGCTACTTATTGGATCTGCTTGATCGGTTCCTACCAAATGACTTTTTGAATTCATTTTGACAAGATAGGGAACATCTTTGTAATCTTGACCATACCGTGCAATGAGCCCAAGTTGAGACGCAAAAACACCGATTTTTGCTTGACTTGCAATCTGGAACATATGTTCGGGGTTGTTGTCTTCTGGAGTAATACCTTCTCCATAAAAATCATCATTCAGATGTTCTATTTTTTGGTCTCCGGCAAATAACATGAGTCGTCCAGTGTCGTGTGTAATAGTTTTGAAGTTGGATTCATATATGCCTCTCATGTCTGCAGGTACATCTGCGGGAGTATGAATTTTCATAGATAGAAAGATAAATAGTAACGGTAGACGATCCTCTTACACTATCATACAATGTTATGGTTGTTTGTCAATATGAGTCCATTATAGTATGATAAACGAATATATGGAAGACTGTATATTTTGCAATATTATCAATAAAAAACTTCCAAGTCACATGATGTATGAAGACGCAAATTATTGTGCATTCTTAGATATTTTTCCGCGAGTAAAGGGTCACGCCCTGGTAATTCCCAAAAAACATTATCGATGGGTGAATGATGTTCCTGAGTTTGGAGAATATTGGGAAGTTGCCAAAAAAGTAGGCTTGATGATACAAAAGAAATTGAGTTCATCCTATATTTCCTATGTGACAATTGGCAACGAAGTGCCTCATGCACACATACATATCTTACCCCAAAGTACTGATAAGCTTGAAGGGTTTCATTTTGATCCTGTGTTCAAGATGGAAAATACAGAAATAGAAAATCTTGCGCACAAAATCAAAGGATCAATGAACCATTAAAACAATATATATACGAAACTATGTTATTGCAACAGCACGTATACAAAATAATTCAACAAGTGCCGAAAGGAAAGGTAACAACCTATGGTGATATCGGAAAAAAGACAGGAACCAAGGCGTATAGGGCTATTGGGCAAGTACTTCATCACAATCCAAGTTGGCCAGAGATACCCTGTCACAGGGTTGTCATGAAGGACGGATCACTCGCGCCAAATTATGGCATGGGTGGGCCGTCTGTTCAAAAGAAACGGCTCAAAGATGAAAGTGTCACATTTATAGGAAATAAAGTAGATATTGTCAAACACAAGGTGGATTTGTAAAAGTGGGGAGGAAAGCTCATACTTACATAGAGTATTCATTTCGCTAATTCGTTTTTCACGTAAATATGATCAAAATCTATTACCGCAATCTGAGAGATAAAAAAATTCAAACACTTGATTCTTATCGAGTGGGTTCGTGGACGCATGTAGAAGAACCCACAGAAGAAGAACTTCAAAAGTTGACGGAAACCTATGGGTTGGATTTGAGTCTTTTGCATGACGCAATTGATCAATACGAAGTTCCGCGTATGGAGGAAGAAGATGGGATTGTGTATATTTTTAGCAGATTTCCCTTTAACAAAAACAATCAAATCACCACGTCTCCAATTTTATTCATTATTGAAAATGAGAATTTCATAACAATCACCAAAGATAAATTTCCTCTTCTTGATGGGTTTATGAAGCAACATGTGTTCTACACTACCCAAAAAACAAAATTGTTTTTGCAACTTTTTGCACTGATCAATGCATCATTCAACACGTATTTGCACACCATTAGTAGAGAAACAAGAAGTAGTTCATATCAACTGGAAAAGATAAACAACAAAGATATTGCGCTTTTTGTAGGATATGAGCGAGTATTGAATGATTTCCATCTTGCACTTGTCCGCACAAATGCAGTCCTCAATAATCTCCTGTCTCATAACTACATTAGATTATTTGAGGACGATCGAGATCTTATTGAAGATATTTTTCTAAACAATGATCAGTTGATCCAACTATCAAAAGAAAATCTTCGAAGTATTGTAAACATTCGAGACGCATATTCAACCATCATGACCAACAACACAAATAGAGTCATTCGTTTCTTCACATCAATCACCGTCATCCTCACAATCCCCACAATCATCGCGAGTATCTATGGCATGAATGTCGCGCTTCCATATCAAGACTCACCTATGGCTTTTATCATTGTCATGACTATGATAATAGTCATCTCAGTCGGCCTAATCATTATGTTTTTGAAGAATGATTGGTTGTAGGTAATGATAGGTGCATGAATGAGGATGGGTCACCTTGTGAAAATATATTTTACTGTTTCCAGAAGTGTCAAGACTCCATATTGAATTCCACGTTTTAAATTTATACTCGAAGCCTCTTTGAAATAGCGAGAAGGTATAGGAATATCTCCAATTCGAAACCCTTTTTTTGCTGCGGCAAAAAACATCTGAGTCGCAAAGATAAAATCATCGGAAAATGTCTCATATGGAATGGATTGTATTACTTCCACTGAATATGCTTGCAGACCGGAATGCCACTCTCCAAGATTCTGGCCAGTTGCAAGGTTTTGAATAAATGTTAGAACTCGATTTGAATAATATTTATACAGAGGCATACCTCCAGAAAGAGCTTCTTTTCGTGTACGAATACGAGATCCAATCATGACGTCAAAGTATCCATCCTTGATAAAATCTACGAGATGTGGAATGAGATGGGGATCATATTGAAAATCCGGGTGGAGTACTACAACAATGCTTGCATGGCGAGAAATCGCAAGATCATAGCATGATTTTTGATTTGCTCCATATCCACGATTGATTTCATGTTGGAAGGTAGTTAATCCAAGTTTTTTTGCACGCTGGACCGTTTTATCATTTGAACCATCATCATTTAATATGATCTCATCTGCCACGCCTTTTGGTATTGCGCGAAGAGTTTTTACAAGAGTTTTTTCGGCATTGTACGCAGGAAGAACGATAATAACTTTATGCTTCATGTGGGTATTTTATCATGGGAGAAAATGTATAGAATGAGATCATGAGCAAAGGAATGAAAAAAATAATCTTCAGTTTGCTGTTTATTTGTATTGTTGGAATTGTATTGTTTGTCAATTATTATCCTCATTACTATGCATTTTCTCAGACACCTGAGAATAAATCATATTCTGGGCAAGCTTCATGGTTTGATCCTTGGGATATCAATAACTATTTTGCAATGATAAAAGTATCTCAAAAAAACAGGTCACTCCTTCTTTCAAATATAAATACAACCGAGAGCATGCGACCCGCCCTCATCTATCCTCTCTATACATCTATTGCCACAATCTTTCCACATGCAGACAACATCCTTTTATATCATTCACTAGCAATACTTTGTGGTCTACTATTGGCTATTGGGATTTTTGTATTGAGCAATATGTTTGTAAAAAAACCGCTCTATTCTTTGTATACTCTCCTTATTATCTCTCTTGGTGGCGGGCTTGGATTTCTTTTTTCTGCACCAGATATGTCAGCCGATCTCCATATTCCAGGAGTCACGTTCTTGAGTTCGTTCCAAAAACCTCACGAGGCAGTTGCTACATTACTATATATAAGTTCTCTTGTCTATTTTTATTTCTCCATCGAAAGAAAAAAGCTATCTCATCTTTGGATTTCAATTGCGCTGTTTTTATTATTGATTCCAATATATCCATATAGATTATTGAGTTTTCTTTTGATAGTTTCACTGTTTGCTGCAATAAAAGGAATTCGCAATCAAAAAAGATATCCAGTACTGTATGTTGGAATATTTTCAGCGATGATTGTTCCACCTACGATCCTCTATACGATTCATTTTTTACATTCAGGCTTTTCGGTCCTCACGAGTTATCAACCACATCAAGTGACGTTGTCATCGCTCATTTTTGGGTATGGATTTTTTTTCATTTTTTTTGTTTATCAATTGTTCTTTTCAAAAAACAAATCCTCAGCACAACTGTTTTTGAATATATGGATCTTGGTTTCGATTGGTTTGGCAATCGTGCCGTTTGGAATGAGTCGTTTATATTTGAGTGGTCTACTATTTCCAATGGCACTTTTATTTGTTCTTTCTCTCAAAAATCTTTCCCATATTCCGAACTTGTTTATTTACTTCATGATGATGCTTTCTCTGATTTTTATTCTTCCCACATCTTTCTATACATATCACAAAAGAATTGAAGAAGTTCGAAGTGATAATATTTGGTTTTATATCCCAACATCGTATCAGCAAAGTTTGGATTTTCTTGAAGATAGTGAGATGGATGGAGTATTGGCATTACCTCCACTTTCAAGCTACATACCGGCGCGTACCGGAAAGCATGTCTATTTTGGCATCAAAGATCAATCGCCATGTTATGACACAAAACTTGCGAAAGCAGAGAATTTTTACTCGGGAACATTGTCTGAAACAAAAGCTCAGGCATTTTTACAAGAAAATAATATCAATCTTGTTGTTGTACCTTTGCATGAAGTACAATTTTTCGCTCACTCATATCCATTTTTAACCGTTGTATATAAAAACAAAGATATTGAGATTCTTAGTAGGTAAGGAGATTTTTGTAAATTGCGTGAGTTTTATCTTCGTATACCTTTTCCCATCCATAGGTTTGAGCTTCTTCGTCAAGCAAAAGATCAAGAAATGTACCCTGCGCGAGGAGCAAGTAGTCAGTCTTATATTTTCTGAGTTTTTCATTCCACCCATCTTGAGTCTGGAGAATTTTGAGATAGACATTGTACGGACTTTCGCCGTCTTCATCAAACCATGCGGGCATACGACCATCCACAAAAATTTTGATATCAGGTCGTTGCCAGATCAAGAACCCTCCCCATTCATATGCTCCGTATACATTTCCCGAAAGCTTTGGATAGTTTTGAATTGCTTTACAGGGATAGTTTGTGGCACCTTTTGTGCAATATATATTCCAATCAGTATGAAACCTGACTGTTTTTTGAATATTAATAAACGTGACTGAAAGCAGAACGGCTCCAATAAATGGAAGCAAAAGAGGGAATATATCACTAAATTTCTTTTTCGGAATGAGTTGAAGATATTGTATTCCTGCAAACGTAAGAAATAATGGAACGTTTCGTCTGGCCATGAGTGTGGTAATACCAAAAAAAAGAAGAGTTAACATTTCAAATACAGATAGTTTTTTTTGTGCGATTTGAATGAGAGGGATACTGATGAGAGAAATCAAAATAATAAGAATATATAAAGGTGGTGGAGCGACCCATTCTGCTATCATGGTATTCAGGGGAGATTTCAAATGATTGAATATCTCAATATATACTTTGTAACCAAATGGGTTAAGAAGGGTAGAGAAAAAAGACAAAAATCCAATGGCTGTTATTCTGAACACAGATTGAAAATTTACCTTTTTTCGTACAAATTTCACCAAGGTATGAATCCAATAGGTTCCAAATATGACAAGCCCCGTGAAAAAACCGATATGTGTATTGACCCATACAAGCATAAGGAGTGGATAGAAATAGATAGGCTGGAAATGAATGCCTTGAATTTTGAACCCCTTTTTATTTTGAAGAAACCAAACGCCAAGTAATATGAGAAAAAAAGTGACGATTTGAGGTCTCCATCCAAGCCCAAGAGTGCCACCAGACAAGAATGTCACGGTCAAAAATAGCACTCCTGCAAATAGTATGTTTTGTTTTGAAAGTTTATAAAAAAGATAAAAAGCTCCAGTCATCATTAGTGCATGGACAACGCTCAGTCCAATAAATCCTACAGAGTTGAAAACTATAGCAGTCAAAGCGTCATATATAAAACTCGGATAAAACGCTTGATAATCAGCAAGAAAATACGTGAATGTATTTGACAGGCATGGATGTCCTTGAAGAAGCTCGTATCCACAGCGATAATGCCAGCCAAAATCTGGGTCTTTGACGGGGAGAAAATTAAGAAAGAAAATACTGAGAAAAATTATGGTTCCAAAAAGCCATTTAAACATAGTGAAATTTCGAGTAAAAGAATATAAACTATTTCTATATGAATAAATATACTGCAATAATCGGGAGCTTGATTGCTCTTATAATAATCTTGTCTTATAAAGCATCTTTTTCACCAACAATACGGGACATTAATCAATGTTTTGATGATCAAAATATTAAGCTAAATAGTAAAATTACTGAAATGAAATCAGAAAATTGGGATAGTGATAAGATTTGTAGTTATCTTAGAGACGAGTTTAACAGCGCTATTAAATCCCCGATGCGTAAGCTCGTGGGATGGAGGCGCTCCCCGCTTCGATAGTTGCGGGGCAAACAGCTACGCTGTTTGAT
>PFSC01000106.1 GCA_002788865.1 Candidatus Roizmanbacteria bacterium CG_4_9_14_0_2_um_filter_39_13 | reverse complement strand
TCAAATTATTCGCACAGCTTACGAACTGAGAAATGAAGAGATTAGTAAAATAATTGTTTCCCCGGTTTTTCGTGCGCAAGAAACGGCACAAATTCTCCATCACTATTTTCCCCAAGCTTTGATCAAAACTGAGGAGTGGCTGAGTGAACTTCATCATGGCGTTTTTGAAGGATTCTATTGGTGGGAAGTCATCCATAAAATTCCACCAGAATGGAGAAAGCAAAGAGAGGAGTATGCTACCGCATATCCAGGTGGGGGAGAAAGTATGCAAATGATGTTTGAGCGAGTTTCAAATGGTCTTAAAGTCCTTATCTCTCAGCTGGAGCCTGATGCAAAGGTCATGCTCATTTCTCATCAGGCGCCGATCACCGCGTTGCGCTATATGATGCAACATGGTGGTCCTGAAAAATTAACAACTGAAAAAAAACAAAAAGCATTTTATCAATTTTTACACGATATTAAGTTACCTAATGGTGGCATTGCACAGGCAACATATAGCGGTACTGTGTTTCAGTCACTCACTGAAACAAAAGATTTTGATCCCGTTTCTGAGAGAAAAAGAACTATTGAGTTTTATGCAAAGGGAGTTTTTGACGAAGATACCATTCAAGCAGAGAAAAAAAATACGGTCTCAAAACATGCGGTATATCACATAAAAAATGGAGGAAATCATCTTCTAAAAGTTCTTCACGAAGAAAATACCAAATCTATCAAGCGACACGTTTCAGCGTATCAGTATTTAAGTGATCATGGAAGATTGGTTCCACGGGTAATTTTTCATGATAGCACCCGTGGATTTTATAAAAATGACATATTAATCCAAGATTATATCGAAGGAACTGAACAGAATGTTTGTTTGGAAGAGCATCCAAAACGGGCAAATAAACTTATGAAATCAATATTTTCAGAACTGAACAAAATTCATCAGATGTCAACAAGTGAGGTGAAAGAATTTTGGGTACCCCCCAATGACACACCATTTCAAAACTGGAAGCCGTTCATGCTTTCAAATATCAACCTCACTCTCCACTTGATGAAAGATATCACCTTGGATAGGAAAATGGAGAATTTTATTAAATCATCTCTCAGTTTTCTGAAGGATTATATTCGAAAGGGGAACTATAAAGTTGTGCCGATTCATGGAGATCTGGCTCCTGGCAATATTATTATTTCCCACAAAAAAGAAGATTGCATATTGCTTCGGATTATAGACTTTGAACGGACAAGAATGGGAGATCGATTATGGGATTTAGCCTATTATTGGGGGTGGCTTGAGAGGAGTAATAAAAAAGTCGCAGAAGCATGGCGCCTGCTACTTGCTAAAAAGCTGTCTGCCGATGAGCTGAAAGTATTAGGTTGGTATCGGATATTATTTCATGCATGGACTGTGCGGGACATGTTCGAATATGAAGAAGACAAAATTCGTCAAGAGCGAGGAGAAAGTTCAAAAAATATTCTGATGCATCAATCATAAATCATGAATCATATTCCACATTTTCACACTGGTCTCATCATTGGCAGATTTCAACCATTTCATCTTGGGCATCTGTATCTTTTCCGAGAAGCCTTGAAGCAGGTCGATCAGGTGATCGTCGGAATTGGGGGTGTGAATGTCCACGATGCAGACAATCCATTTTCGCAAAAAGAGATAGAAACGACAATTAATAACGTTATCCATAGCGAAAAATGGGATGCACGTGTTATTCAAATGTTTGGGATTCCAGATATTCATAATGATGAAAAGTGGCGCAACTTTATTGAGAAATATAGTACGCCGTTTGATGTTGTCGTCAGTCATAACGATTGGGTGACGCGAATATTCAAAAAAGTAGGAATTCCAGTCATCGAAATACCGTTTTTCAAGCGAGATATCTATGAGGGCGCCAAAATCCGCGAATTGATGCGAAGCGGAGGAGAGTGGAAGAATAGGGTGCCACAAATCGTATGATTCTTTTTTCATCTCTGAGTAAGTGCCGTATCTCACTAGAATCGGCGATATATTCGCGATAATAGATTTTATAAGCTCCAACCTCGGAGGTTGGAGCTTTGAGCATTCTACATTCCTTGGGGATTTGCCTCGTTTGGATAGTTGGGGTCCTCAATAAGAGGTTGGCTGACAGATATCGGTTCAGTATTCTCTCCATAAAGTCTATCCATCATTTGCGTATGGTCTGCATTTGTAAGAAAGAATGGATTCCAAATATCCTCACCAAACATTACTTCTTGTTCCTGTCTTAATAACGGTAGATATTCGATAGTAGCTGATTTTTTACTTTCCATATTTAAAAAAATTTCTAATTGCCGTAATTGTACTACTACTACTACTACTACTACTACTTGTCAAATCCAATTTTTATTGACAAATCTGATTATGTGCATTATCATAATTATATGAAAAATCAGATTAATATAACTATTGTGAAGATGATGGATCGAGGCATGATGGTGATACCGCAGAAGCTTCGAAATGAGCTCGGACTCAAAAAAGGGGATTATATAACCGCAGTTATCAGAAACGATGAGATCGTGCTCAAGCCTCATATATTTCTCAAGCAAACGAGCAACACAACAAAAGAGCCTTTAAACATACAAAAGTCACTCATCAGTAAGGAAGAGGGGCTTAAAATACTTTCAAAAAAAACAAAAAAACCTTTATGGACAAAGGAAGATGATATTTTTTTGAAACAAGGAAGAGATTTGATAGAGGAAAGATTAAAACAATACGATAACACATGAGAATACTCCTAGATACATCAATCCTCATAGATGATCTTCGCCAGTCGCATTTGCCTGTTCAAACGATTTTCCAATCAATATATAAGTCAAAAGAAAGATTGTATTTGTCGTCAATATCGATAGGTGAGCTTTATAGTGGATCAAGCGCAGAATCAATGGAGCGAGAAATAGAAGAAATAATATCACTCACGGATATCGTACAGATTACTGTTCCATTGATCAGATCTGCAGGAATAATCCGTCGCACAACTCATATATCCCTCATTGATGCTATTATTTCCGCAACGGCACTTGAGCTTGATCTCCCCATCGCGACCCTCAATGTCAAAGATTTTGAAAAAGTGAATGAGTTGAAGATATGTAGTTTGGACGAGATAGATCGTCGGCATTGACTTACCCAAAAGGAAATGTAGAATGAGTATTATATATGATCAAAAAAATACTGGCTTTACTGACTTTTGCGTTCGTGTTGATTTCTCCCGTACAAGCTATAACCACTTCATCGTCTGGATCGGGCATGGTCAAGGAAACGATTGTTCCAGATAACATGATGCCAATTGTTGATCCTGCAGATCCAATGTTACTTCCCATCTTTGGAGAGGATCATGCATATTCGGTCACTTTACGCGGGAATGGTGAGGCTGTGGTAAATATGCGTGTTGCACTGAGTAACTTCGAAGAACAACCAAACAAAGACATCACGCTCACATTTTCTGGAGAGACCCCCTCAGAAGTGGCAGTCTACCAGATTGTGAAAGAAAAACAGTGCATATCATATGATGAGAAAAAACTTGACTGTCTGCAGTACCAAGAACCCAATTATTATGATTACTGGGGCAGCAATACAAAATATTATAAAGCTGAGGTAGTTGTAAAGGGTCAACAGATCCAGATATCGCTTCCTTACCCGATCGAAGAAGGAAAAACTGGTAGTTATGTGCTTTTTATGAGGACGACTGGATATATTAAAAAGGTATTTGGCGGAGCACATCAGTATCATTTTGAAACATTGAGAACAAATGCTCCGATTCGTAATGTAAATATTGGAATATCTTCAGACACAGAGATGAAGTTTAAAGGTGCAGAATCACAAGTGTATTATCAGGATATCACAGGGAGCTCAACCATGATTATGACGATGACCTCAAAACGAGAAGCGTTCCAAAGCACAGATTTTGATAACTACATCAGTCAAATAGGGCAAGGCCAAATGTATAAAAATACGAGCAATCTTTCTCTAGGAGATACATATGTTGTCGAAGGAACCTATGCAAAATCTATAGTTAGTCTCTACCTGAAAGAGGCGTTTATCATACTCAGTAGTATTATTTTCGTATTTCTTACTGTGATCGGAGTCGTGTACTTTTTTATGAAGCGACGTCGAAAGAACCCTCCTCTTGATGAAATGAAGCCGGTATCGCACACTCGAGCTATGATCATGGCCATAACTGCAGGTTTTGTTTCAGGCTTGGGAGTTGCGGTTTATACGATATTTCTTATCGGTATTAGTCGAATGATGGAATCGTGGTCGTATTATAGCTTCAATATGATTGGTATGCTCCTTCTTTCGGTATTTTCATTTGGCGTATATGCGGCGATACTCTTTGGGCCAGCTATCTTTGCGGGAGTCAAGCGAGGGATATGGTGGGGCGTTGGGGTATTTGGTATGACGTTTGGATGGATAGTCCTATTTCTACTTATCATCGGAGGATACTACTTTATCTCGCAAGCCAAGGGAGTGACGTCGTATCCTGAATTGCCAGTACCAATGATGAGAGACGAAATTCAACTACCACCACCACCAGTTGGTGTAGAGTTGCCAAAACTAGCAGAATAAACATACTTCAAGTACTATTATTCTATGGAAATATTTGTTGAACTTTCAGTGATCATTGTGATCGCTATGTTTGTCTCTCTTCTCATGCGCGCATTGAAGCAACCACTTATCGTCGGATATATCTTTACCGGTATTTTGGTTGGCCCCTATTTTTTGAATCTCATTCAGAATGGAGACGTTATTGAACTATTTTCAAAAATTGGAATCACCATTTTGCTCTTTATTGTAGGTTTGAATCTGAGTCCGAACGTCATTCGTGAAGTGGGGAAAGTATCACTTCTTACCGGAATTGGGCAGGTTCTTTTCACCTCAATCATTGGATTTTTTATTGCAACGGCGCTTGGCATCGATCGAATCGCTGCAATATATGTCGCGATCGCACTTACCTTTAGTAGCACAATTATCATTCTCAAACTTCTCTCAGACAAAGGAGATCTCAATAAACTGTATGGAAAAATTGCAATCGGATTTCTTCTCGTGCAGGATATTGTTGCAACATTAATACTGCTTTTTACGAGCTCATTTGCCGGAGGAGAAGGATCGGTGTTATTTATCGCACTTATGACGGTGATCAAAGGATCGCTTCTCATTTTGACCATGGTTGCAATCAGCCATTACATTTTGCCTCAGATTAGTACATTTATTGCCGCTTCACAAGAGTTGCTTTTTCTTTTTTCATTGAGTTGGGGATTGGGGATTGCAGCCCTCTTTAGTCTGTTGGGATTTTCTGTTGAGATAGGAGCGCTCGTTGCGGGTGTCGCACTCTCAATGACGCCATATGCAATCGAAGTTGCTTCTCGAATGCGCCCATTGAGAGATTTTTTCATTCTTTTGTTTTTCATACTTCTGGGCTCTCACATGGTCTTTGAAAATATATTTGCGCTTATTATTCCTGCGATTCTCTTGTCATTATTTGTCCTGATAGGCAATCCGATTATTGTGGTGATTCTCATGAATGTGCTCGGCTATAGTAAGCGAACAGGGTATCAGGCAGGTTTGACGGTTGCGCAAATCAGTGAATTCTCTCTTATCTTGGCAACACTTGGATTTGAGTTTGGTCATATTTCCCGTGAAATTTTGTCACTCATCACCTTTGTTGGCCTCATCACTATTGCCGGTTCAACCTATCTTATTTTATATTCAGATGAGATATATCCGTACGTCGAGAAGTTTCTGTCATTCCTTGAGATTTATAAAAATGGAAATAAACGAAATAAAAATAAGGGCTACAATTCGATTTTGTTTGGCTATCAAAGAGTTGGACAGGATTTTATCGAAGCATTCAATCGCTTGGATCTTGCGTATATTGTGGTCGATTTTAATCCTGAATCAATCAAGAAGCTTGAAGAGGAAGAAATTCCATTCAAATATGGTGATGCCAAAGATCCTGAATTTTTAACTGAGCTTGATTTTAAAAACTTGAGATACATGGTTTCGACCATTCCGGAATTTGAAACAAATCTCGTCCTTGTCCGGAGAATTCGTGCAAAAAATAAGCGCGCCATTATGATTGTTATCTCCCACGATCGAGAAGAGGCGCTGGCACTTTACGCTGAAGGCGCATCATACGTCATAATGCCCCATTATCTCGGAGCTCAGTATGCGGTACGCCTTATTGGTCGAGCAGGACTTGATCGACGAGAGTATGATATGCATCGTGAAAAGCATTTGGCGCATTTGGAGAAGAGGATAGCGTGATGATTGACAAAGTACTTCTTTTAAGGTACCCTATTGGTACTATGATACAAGATGCATATGGTATAAAAGAGTTTCAAACAAAGCTTCCTTTTATTGCTCAAAAAATTCGAACACAAGGAGGTCACTATCTTGTGACGCATAGAAGTAAACCATCAATGGTGGCAATACCCTTTGAAGATTATCAGGAAATTGAGGATATTCTCATGGAGCTGAACTCTCCACGTCTTCAAAAAGATGTTGCAAAAGGTCGGAGTGATTACAAAAAAGGCGATACAGTCTCAATTGACCAGTTGAGAATTGCAGATGAGAGATAAATATCAAGTTCTATTGACAAAAAAAGCTCAAAAAGACTTTCAAAAACTCGACCCTTCTTTACAGAAACCCATTCTGAAAACTATCTTAGATCTTTGTAATAATCAAAAACCTCAACAATTTACAGCACTGAAAGGAAAGAATATAGCGCAGTTTCGTGTACGAGTAGGTGATTATCGAGTTCTATATGATATATACGATGAAGATAAAACAATTTTAATTTTTAGAATCGGACACAGAAAAGATATTTATAGATAGTCCTTTATGGATTTGTAGGAGTTGGGGGGAGTATGGTTGCTGTTGGTGTTGGAGTGGCAATGAGGGTTAGAGTAGGGGTAGGTTCAGCGGTAGGAGGTATCGGAGTATTGGATAGAATGGGTGTACTAGTTGGAACTGCAGTTGGCTTTGGCGTACTTGTTGGCTCAGGGGTAGGTGTTTCGGTAGGTGTTGGGGTTACATCACTACAATCTTCAGATGGAATATAATGTTTTGAGTAATATCGTTCAATAGTATCGGTGCATAAACTACAGTATTTTTGCGTATCTTTACATAACTTCACTTTGACGATTTCATCAGGAATCACAAATTCTTTTGACGGTGCGCTTGCAAGCGCCTGGAGCATAAAGCCATGCCAGATCGGTGCTGCGGCCTGGGATCCATACAATCCGAGCATGGGGCTATTGTCGTTATTTCCCACCCATACTCCCGTGACTAAATCTGGGGTATATCCAATGGTCCATGCATCGCGGTAATCGTTGGTTGTTCCGGTTTTTGCCGCGACGGGTCGTCCCAACGTGAGCCAATTACTCTCACCAAACACTTCCTTTCGTGCTTCCGTGTCAGATAATATTGAGGTTGTCAAAAATGTTGCAGCCGTGTCGACTACCTGTTTCGTAAATGTTCCTCCGATGAGTAAATTTTCATACGGCTCTTTTTTTTCCTCGCCTTTTTCTGAGTGAGTTTGCGGGATAAACTGATAGATTTCATTTCCGTATTTATCCTCGATTTTGAGTATTGCATGAGAACTCACAAACTCTCCACCAGTAGCTAGGACACCGTAAGCTCGAGTCAGCTCAAAAAGCGTGACTTCACCACCGCCAAGAACGAGAGAAAGTCCATAGTCACGTTTGGGATCAAGCGTGACGATTCCCATCTGACGAGCAAATTGAATTGCCTCTTTTACTCCGACTGAGGATAAAATTTTTACTGCGGGAATATTGAGGGAATTTGCAAGAGCACGTCTCAAGGTCATTTCTCCGCGAAATGTTCCGTCATTGTTTTTGGGTTGATATCCACTGAAATTGACCGGTTCATCGACGATCATATCCTCAGGATTTTTCCCATTTACAAATGCGAGGGTATACACAATCGGTTTAAATGTTGACCCAGGTTGGCGCTCCGCAAAGACAACATTGTATTTTCCATAGGTTTCATCATACCAATCATAACTTCCCACCATCGCAAGAATCTCGCCCGTATGTGGATTCATAGAGATGAGTCCTGCATTTGTCGCGTCCCGCCTTCCGAGATTTTTAATATGTTGCGCAACAAGAGTATTTGCAATTTTTTGATATTTTGCATCAATGGTAGTTGTGACTCGAAATCCGAGCCGATTTACCTCATCTTCTCCGTATTTGGCGTATAAATAGTCGCGTACCCATACGGCAAAGTGAGGAGCAAGATCACTTTTTTCTTCTTGAAGTTCTACGAACGTAACTTTTGGTAGCTTTGTTTGGTCAAAGCCAAGTCGCTCAAGCACTATTTTTTGACGGGCATAGAGTCGATCGGTGTCTCCTCCAAAGGGAGTCATCGCAGATGGAGCCTGGGGAAGGGCTGCAAGTATTGCCGCTTCTTCAATTGAAACCTGTGACGGATCTTTCCCAAAATACGTCTGCGATGCTTCTTGGATCCCATATGCGCCCGATCCATAATATATTGAGTTCAAATACATCTCGAGAATCTGATCTTTACCGTAACGTCTCTCGATCTCAAAAGAAAGAAGTACTTCCTGGAGTTTTCGTTTATATGATTTTTCAGGAGTAAGGAGTGCGTTTTTAACGAGTTGCTGTGTGATGGTTGATGCGCCTTGTGAGTACGCGGATGAGGCACGAAAGTTTGCAATGATAGCACGGGCAATACCCTGTATAGAAAAACCAGAATGGTTGTAAAAATCTTCATCCTCAATTGCAACAACACCCTTTATGAGATAGTCAGGAATTTGTGAGATCGGATAAACGACGACGTCACGCGCATTTTCCGCATGATAAAAGGGTTTTCCCCCACGATCAAGGAGAATAATCCCCGTATTATTTCGGTTCATGAGCTTTTCAGGAGTTGCTAAATCAGAGACAAAAACTGCATAGGTAAATACCGCAAATGAGATCAGAATGATCACTCCAGCCGCACTCACGCCAATTATCATGGGGAGACTCATATTTCGCGCCTTGTGAACAAATGGTTTGAAGAAAATACGAGTACGATGATAGAGTATTTTTGTCTTTTCTGGTGCTGTTTCAGGGAGCTCTTTTAGAAAACTGAGAAGCTCCTCTTTGAGGGTTTCTACAAAATAGTTGATTTTGTCAGAAGTCATGGAGATTATTATAGCAGTTTGAGAGGGGAGAATGCTTATTTCATCCGAAACCCAACGCCACGCACCGTTTGGATATGGTGCTTTCCAATTCCCATCTCATCAAGTTTATCTCGCAGTCTTTGAACTCGTTTAGAGATGCTATAGAGACTGAATGAACTTCAGCTTAAATCAAGATCGTTTCTGCAAAATCTTTCCCTTTCAGATAAAGTTTTTTATCAGCTGTATACAAAGGCGCTTTTAATTTCTTTGCTAAGAGTAAAAAAGAGCCATCATAGATAGAAATATCTAATGTTCTGGCAATGATAAACAGTTCTTCCATCTCCTGATGTCGTAATGGTAAAAACTTCATTTTCAAAGAAGTGAGTGCGGCAATAGCCAAGGAAAAATCTTTTTCTTCAATCTTTTGAGAAGAATAATTTTTAAAAGCTGAAGTGAATTCATAAAGAAATAAATCACGTGTGGAGAGAGATATCTCACCTTGTATGTGTTTGTCTTTCAGCTCTAGAGCATGCTCTGATCCAGTCTCAGGAAAGAACCATTTTATTGCCACCGATGTATCAATCGCGATATTTTGCATATGATTATCTTTCTCTGTCTTTTCTAATAATATTCATTAATTCTTTTGCTTTAATTTTATTGTATTTAGGCAAGGCTTCCGTTTGCCATTTCAAAAAAAGATCTCCGGAAAAATTCATTGGCTCATACGGATAGAGCCATGCTTTGGGCTTGGATCGAGATATAATGAGAAAAGGGCTACCTTGACGATCTAAATCTGCAAGAATTTTCCCCAAGTTAAAACGAATATCAGTAGCACTAATGGTTTGTTGATTTGGAATTATATTGTTCATAGTACATTTGATTGTAGTCTACACTGTAGTGTTTGTCAAGAAGTATAAATCTGCGTCTGTGTAAGAGTTCAGAATCTTATCGTTTCAAGAAAAATGAATTTCTAAGTTAATGTGGAAACGTTGGGTACAAAAATTTGGAGATAGATATGAAGGATTAACAAGAAAAAGAAAGATTAATTTCATTCATTGGTATTTCTATTTGAAGTCGAAATAATATCAAGAATATCTCATATTTTGACTATTATGCCTGAAAGTGCTGTTAGATGACATTATAATTCTATTTTGAATTGCAAAAAACGTCACCCATCTATATAATATCCTATAATATAAATGTGTATTACGTATGCATGAAAATCTCTCACAATATGCTCGAGAGGAAGGAATAGATCCATGGCAACTCAGTCGTGGCATTGCTGAAATGCCAAAAGAGCCAGTTCTTCCTTCCATTCAAGAAATGTCACTTCTTCTTGACAAAGCAATCCCTGATTTGTGGTGGGCAGGTGTTGATAGAGTAGCAAAACTAAAAGGCAATGATACATCAGTTGCCCCTGAGGCAACACTTGCCGAACAGATGTACCAAATCCGTACTCGTGAGGATACCGAAATTTTTTATGGCGAGACATTAACACCGATTTCACACTCATCTCTCCGTATGCTTCGAGATCATCTGAGAGAAAATCCGAACCAGAATGCACAGAGACTTGTCCCGCTTGTCGAAGCGCATTTGCAGGCGTCAGAGCATCAGATATCTGGACTTCTTGATTCAATCGCAAGAATCAGATTGTCAGGTATTGCTCTTCATGCACTTTTTCCTTTGGTTTCCCATCCTGATCCAGATTTCAAAATTGCTGCTGCAGGAACTGCACTCCCACTGGCTACTTACCATGCTCATGTCATTGCGAATGCATATGATGCCATGAATCATCAACTGAGGGAGGGTATCCATAACGGAGCTGTCCTTGAGTCTCATGCCCTTAGGGCGCTTGGAGTACCTATTTCAGAGACGATGTCGCGATTTACATCTCGTATGGAAAGAGTAGAAAATCTCTTGCGACTTTATCCTGCTGTCATTACTCCTCATACAAATGGCAATGCAGAAATAGAATTTGCTATTGGAGGAGCCGTAGCTTCGTCACTAATTGGGACAATAAACCCTTTTTTGTATGGCATTGTAGGTAACAGAGTTCAAAAGTTATTTTCAAATCTTGCAAATAGATTTCATAATGCCGGTAATACCGAACAGAATGGTTTTGTTACATGGTTTAATGGTGCTCAAAAAGAAGTGACAGACCTGGCAGAGAAGGCAGCTTATTCAAAAGACCCTGAATCATTTATGGAACTCATTACTGTTAAGTCAAGAGAAATGCAACGATATATCAAATCACACTCAAATCTTCCACAAAATTTCTCTCTCCACAGATATCAATGGGCTGTACAGTTTATGTCACAACTGCTGTCGAGTCCTTCTGCTCATTTACTTTTTGGTGGCGCTATTGCAACCACCATTGGATTGGAGCCTATTTTTGCTATGACAAAAATGAACACAGATCAGGCAGCAATTAAAGCACAACAAGTGCCAGGTAATCAAGCCTACCATACGCTGAAAGAAGCGCACAACGAGGATGCGAGGCTTTATGATAAGGTGGGGTCCCGATTTAAGGAAATTGCAGACATAGCATCAGGAATTGATCTACAGCGTCTTAAAAATGAAGGAAAGCTTTTTGTCGATAGATTGGTATTAAAAAACGGAACAGAGATGGATGCTCAAATTCGTATCAAAGCAGGATATAATTTTTTTTCCGGAGATTCAGGATCAGGAAAATCTTCTGTCATAGAACAGCTGATGACAACTTGTGATATTCATGACGTTCCATACAGCTATTCGCCAGTACACATGCTTGAGCATATGTCTTCAGGATTGTTTATCACACAGACAGTTTCCGAAACGAAGCGTCCATTTTACAATTCTCATTTTGGCGAATATGTTCGTAAAAAATCGAACATAACCGAGTCTGATTTTGACACAGGGATTGAAAAATGGAGAAACGAGTGGATACAAATTGCTGCAAAAAAAACGAGGGACACACCAGCTTTTAATGACCCTCGATGGTCAGATGAATCAAGTCAACTCAATGATTTGCTTGTCAGGTATCTGAAAGAAGTCTATCACATCAGTGACGCTGATAAAGTTATTTTTAATAATGGATCAGAGGGAGAGCGAAAACGGCTTGAGATCGCAGGAAGTCTCCAAAACAACGAATCTCAATTGATTTTTGTCGATGAGTCATTTGCGAATCTTGATCCAGCACTTGCTACGGCATTGATCACATTATTTCACTCAGTACTACTTGAACGAACAATCAAGCCAAGTGTTGTAATCGTGTCTCACCAGCCTCAAACCATTCATCAATTCATCAGATCAAATGCGGCAAAATCTATTGGTAATGTCTCGATAACAAGATTCAAAAAAGAATCTGCACCAATTACACAGGATTTTGAAGAAAATGACGTATCCCTTTTCAAAGTTATTGATCACTTGGAAGGATTTATCTCACTTGCTGTGCAGTCAGATATCATGGGTATACTACAAATATTCAATAATTCTGATGATCTTGATGGAGAAGCTCTCAAACATGCAATCCAAGATGAAACTATTATATTTCAAGAGGCATATTCAAATCTTTCTGAAACAGATAAATCAGCTCTGCAACCTTTTCTCACACAAGCAACGTTACAATTCATAGATAAACTGCTGGATATCCCACTCACCATGCAGCAAAGATATATGATTTTTATTGCATTTGAGGTTGAGGTGTTAGACCCGTTAATAATAGACAATAGTGAAGTCACATCTTTGGTAGAATGTGTAAGGAAATTTTTTCCAGATGTCGAATATGATTACATGGATAATGAGGTTATTATGGCTCGTACTGACTTTGAGGATGTACCAAAAAATGAGCTTGACATACAGCGTATACTTGAAGAAGTTGAATATTTCAGAGCAGGCACATTGCACCGTCACGCAGGACATATTATTGATATGATCAATGATAGATCTGATCCTGAGTTTGAAGACAAATTATTAGAATCGGTTGAATTTCTGGCGCTGTATTATCACCCTGGAGAAACTACATTTGCAGTAGTATTAAATAACATCGTCAACGCGGTCATAACAGGAAACATTTCGGATACTCTGCGCTCAGAAATTCTATTTACTATTTCAGCAACCCTCAGAGAAAATTTTGAAGACAATATTTCAGAAGAAATTCAAATTATTTTAAAAAGGCTTAGTTCTGTACTTCCGATTACTACTAATGACTGGTCAACTGAGCCAGTATCATATCAACTTCCCGAACAATCCAACTAAGGAGCGTGGTGTTTACATTTGAAAATCAAAGTCTAGCGAGATAGGAGCTACTTACTCAGAGATGAAAAAAGAATCAAATATCGCCAGAATGACCTAATGGTATAGTCTACAGGGAAGAATTTATCCCTTTCTCAATATATTCCTTGATAAGAGACTGATAGGGGATATTTATCGCATTTGCTCGCTCTTTCAAACGATTGAGTAGGTAGCTCGGCATACGAATAGAGATAGGGCGGGAAGTAGGTTTCAGATTGGGAAAGCTAACGGGAACAAAATCATCGGGTTCGAAATACTCCGATAAATCAATGCTTGCCCAGAAATCACGCTCCTCATCTTCATTTTTGAATTTTGGGATATTAAGCTTGTTTTTCATATAATGGCACCTCCTTTTTATTAATATCTCGTGATGAAATAACTCTGATTTTTGGATCGCGCAATGCGAAAACTGTATATAACAATCGGTTGCTTTTCGTCTTACCTATAAGGATATATCTCTCTTCTTTTTCTGAGTGAAATACATCTTTATAAATGATTTTTTTTGGGTCAAAAAAAACTTCTTCAACTTCATGTGTTGTCACCTCATGCTTTATGCGATTTTTGTCTGCATTTCCTTCATTCCAGTCAAACTGTATTGGCTTAGAGAAAACAATCATGTATATACTATATGATACACTATTCTCTGAAGACGTCAACTTAATTTTGCATTGCTTCCTAAAGATAAAAAAAGAATCGCATGCTTTGACATCAATAGTATCAAATTACCTCAAAATATTTCAAGAAATCGGCGGGCGACACAATGGTGATTTGATGCTCTTTTGCTATTTGGTCGGTCATGAAATCCTTCATATTCCCCGTAATAAAGTACGTGCAATCATACTCAATAGTTGCTGTCAGAATCGGTACATCTTTTATATCAGCAAGATGGTGATATTGGGTAGTCACTTTTTTTCAGAATTTTTTACCACGATAACCTTTGTAGTATTCAAGTACTCGACGATAAACGGAAGAGCAGAAGGAGCTTTTTTTTGAATTGTACGAATAATCTCTTCCAACACAAGCTCAGAAATGACAACCTCGTATGAGGACTTGTTCAGTTGTCGAAGTATCCTGGAGCAGGTACCTTCTTTATAGAACGCGGAGAACCATACATTTGTATCAACAAATACTCGCGTTGTTTTCATAATGTGCAAATCAACGTTTGGCATTTTCACGCCTCAAATTACCCGCATTTTTTTGAAGTTCTTCTACAGAAATATCAGATTCCTGTATTACTTGTTGAATTTTCGAGAGGAGATCTACCGTTTTTATTTTAATAGGTTCCAATCGTATTTGGTCAGACTCAAGTTTGATCAGGAATTTATCACCAACATCAAGTCCAAAACTTCGAAGAAATTTGCTTGGAATGGTGACTTGTCGTCGATCTCGAATCGTAACTATTTGGTTCATAATTGTATGATATCAGACGTCAGAATCTTAGTCAAGTTACTTATTTCTATGTAAGAGTTCACGCTCATTGACACACGTTGTCATTCCCGCCCCCGATCGGAGTCGAGGGCAGGCTCCGGTGGGAATCCATTCTCCAGACTATTTCAACAATCTGGATCCCCGATCAGGTCGGGGATGACACAAAATAATAATTGATATATTATGATACAGTTTTGTCAAAGACCATGAACTCTTACATTTCTATTTTTTTCAACCGGCCGGTTGATATTCCTTACTTCAACTTCGTCCAAAGTGCCTCAAATTGCTTTTTCATTCCCTTCACCAAGACGTTATCTTCGATTACACAGGCATATGGAGAAACGTGATCATATGAAATCAGTATCGCCACGTTGTCAAAAAGCAACATGTCGCTTTCTGCTTGTCCGGTGATAAATCGTGTTTGATTCAATTCACCTTTTTTTAAGGCGTATGCACGATTGTCCGGGCTGTCCGGGAGGATTTCCCGTGTTTCTCGTGTGCCATCATACAGTTTTGGCGCATATTCTTTGTCAAAGAAATCTCCAATCACCTCTTCATAATTTTCCGTAAGACATACAATGTCAAGAGATTTTGTCTGCAATGATAAGCGATAGGCCTCTTTGATGCCTTCACCGCCCGGCATGATTTTGATTGTATTTGTCATATTTTTCACCTCCAATCTTGGCTCTTATGGACTATTTGTCGCTCGATATCGTTTTTACTCACGTCGTCACCCTAAAGGGACCCACGACATTGTTTCGCAAAAAGATATCTTCGCGACTATTGATTTCTTATTAAATTGTCCATAATGTGAACTGATAATGATGATATACTACTATGAAGGTATGAAATTGCATAATTGTTGTCCAAATGACGGACAAGGAATCAAATATGAAAAATAACAACCATCTTGTTGAGTTTCTTGAAGCGCTCGGTCTTGAGTCCCGTGAAATAGAGGCCTTTAACTGTCTTTTGGATCACGGCATTATGACAATGCTTGAGCTTTCGCGGATCACCAAAATACCACGTACTACCTTGTATCGCATCATCGAGTCGTTGAAGGCAAAGGGAGTCATTGAAGAAGTAGTAGAGGAATATGTGGCAAAAGTCCAAGCAGCGCCGCTTTCCCGACTCGAGTTTCTTGTAGCGGAGCAAAAAGAGCGTGCAAATACATTAGTGTCACTCCTTCCTAATATTCAACAAATTATTACCAATACACAAGCAGTGTCTCAACCTGACACCAAAGTCCTCATGTATCGGGGAAGGGAAGGAATACGACAAATGATTTGGAATGTGCTTGATGCCAAAAAAGAGGTTGTGGGGTATACGTATCGCCACTTGGATGAGTTTGCGGGCAAACGTTTTATGGACCGCTTTCGGACGGAATTTGTCGAACGAAAGCTTACAGGACGGGATATTTTGTCAGATAATTATTACAAAAGTTTGAATAGGAGGGATTATCAATGGAAACAGTGGGAATCTCGGTATATCAAACCAAATGTATTGACCATTGATCATCAGCTGGATATTTATAATGATGTCACGGCCGTTTACAACTGGCATGAAGGAGAAATCTTTGGGGTGGAAATTCATAATAAAAAAGTCGCCCACATGCAACGGCAAATGTTTGAGATTGTGTGGCAACAATTATATTGACTCGAGCAGTTTCAATGTGGCTTGCACGGAAGGATTCGTTGTTTTTTGAAGCATCACCTTATCTCCAAAATATGTTTTGAGCGGGGTGAGAAATTCATCTGCCCAGGAAGGAGTTAAGACTGCAACACGCGTAAAATCAATCAGTATTTTTTCCTCTTTTGCAAGACTATTCAATACAGGTTGATATGCCAGCCATGCCTCTTTTCCACCAGGACGAGAGACTAACACAGTACCAAATTTAGCAAGTTGTATTTTCATAAGGATTTGTTAAATTCTATAATGGCAAAAACCTATGCAAATCTGTCAAATGAAGGATTTAGAGTATTTTCTTACTGTGCCTCTTCAGCCATGAGGCAATTTCTTCAAGACTTTCGTGCTCATTGTCAATTGTGAGGGTAAAAACTACAACCTCTCGATTTGTAGCGATGCATTGGTATCCATTTAGATCTAAAAACCTGATAGTGGAAAAAAATCCAGTTCGTTTATTTGTGTCATTAAATGCGTGATTATTCACCAAAGAATGCAATAGCGCCGCTGCTTTTGTCCAAATTGAACCATAGAGATAATTCCCCCCAAAGGTAGCTTTTGGGCGTTCAACTGCCGAATGTAATAATGTAAAATCTCTCATGCCTTCACGGCCACCTCCGATTTGAAGCATTCTTTCATGAATAATATACACTTCTTCAATATCGATGTATCTCATATCCAATTTACGCTAAATATTTGACAGTTCAATAATAGCTTTTTCGTATTGTTTTGAGGTTCTGTCAAGCCACTCATAAAATTCTGGCGTGAGGTGCAACTTATTCTCCATATATTGAGGCATAATCATGGCAAATTTTTTCTCTGCATTATGTTCCACAATTATTTTATCCCCAGCTTTAAGTCCGTATCTGGGATGGGGAACTCCCTCGCCTTTAGGCGACGACTTTAGTAAAATGATGAAATGGAATATAGTACAGGATCACATACGACATACTATCTCACCTATCATATTGTCTGGTGTACAAAGTACAGGTACCAAATACTGATGGGGGAAGTAGCAATAAGAGCAAGAGAACTCATACAGCAGATAGCAAGATATATAGAGAACCAAGATACCAAACCAAAACAAGAAGATGATTTT